>JAEMQG010000190.1 GCA_022758935.1 Candidatus Nitrosopumilus sp.
ATGACACCTTTGAATTCCAGTGGTAGATCGAATTTTTATTTTACCAATTTGTGTTCCTGAAAGCTACCAGAATTACTCCAGGTGTGATTGAAATAATCCAAACACCATTCATGAAATTGTGGATCTTTGCTGTAAAGCATCTCACTTAAATCAGATCCCCCATTTTTTGTAGGAAATATGATGCATGCTTCTTTCTCATTTAGTAGCGTAACTAGGGAAATTTTATCTGTCATTTTTCTCTCCAGTTTGTCTTCAATGATAAATTTCTGAAAGTTTTTCTTTAGGAATGTCTCTTTTCTCTCATCAGGAACTATGGTTGATTCAGAAAAAATTGAATTTATTTTAACTCCAGCTTTTAATTTCTTTTCTACAATGTCTATAATTTCTTTAGAATATGGGACTTCAGATAAAATATTGAAAATGTATTTTTCAGAATTATTGTGAATTTCAGTCCATTTTTCCAATACTTTGACAAAGCCCTTGATTTTTTTATGTTCTTGCAAAGCGCCCAATCTCTGGATAAATTTAATCTCCAAATTCCCCAAATCATGACCCTCAAAAAAATTTCTAGCTTGAGAAATAAATGAAAATGAAGGCAACAGATCACATACTACTTTGCCAAAAACCGTGAGAGTGAAATGGGAATCATTGTCTTTTTCAACTAGTTTATTTTTTAGCATTCGAGTGATATTTCTATGAATTTCAGGAGCTGATGCATCCAATTCCTTTGCAAGTTGGGAAATTGTCAGTTTTTTTTCAAGCAGCAAAAACATTATGCTTAATCTCTGCTCACTTGCAAGTTCCAAGAAATCTTCGGCAGTTTTTTGCGCATCAAGATTCATAGAATTGTATTAAAACAACTAGTCTAAAAATATGCCCAAATCCTAGGATTCTGGCCAATTATTTTCACATTTTTGACAGCTGCATCTAAAGCCGTTGTATTTTGGTTCCTCAAAAACTACAGCCTTGATAAAGCCACAAACCAGACACTCTATGAATTTCATCATCTAGTAGAAGGTAATTTGGCAAATAAATTTAGATTCAAAACACAGCTAAAAATTTCAAAACCTAGCTAATCCTGGCCAATCAAAGGATAATTCTTTAAATTAGCAGAATATTTTCCCTCTCCTATGAAAGAAATTGGCAAGATTTGGATGAATGGAAAACTGGTTCCATTCAAAGACGCCAAAGTACACGTCCTTACTCATGCCTTACATTATTCAACTGCAGTCTTTGAGGGAATTAGATGCTATGACACCCCTAATGGTTCAGCAGTTTTCCGACTCTCTGAGCATAATGATAGATTCTTCAATTCTGCAAAGCTGTATTCAATGAAGATGCAATTTTCCAAAAAAGAGATCTCTGATGCAATTCTTAAAACCGTAAAGACGAGTGGTTTGAAAGAGTGCTACATTAGACCACTAGCATACTATGGGTATGGTACAATGGGTCTTACACCAACACCAAACAAAGTTGATGTGTCCATTGCTTGCTGGGAATGGAAAGAGGGTGAATCTAAAGCAGGAAAGCTCACTGGAGCAAAATGCAAGGTTTCAAGTTGGATAAAAATAGATCCGAGATCCCAGCCAATGCAAGCAAAGGCGGCATCAAACTATGCAAATGCAGCCCTTGCAAGAATGGAAGCCCTTGAGAACGGATATGACGAGGCCATAATGCTAAACCTGCATGGTAAAATTGCAGAGGGCAGTGCAGAAAATATTTTTCTAGTAAAAGATGACATCATTCAAACACCGCCCCTGTCAGCGGGAGGACTGGGAGGAATTACGCGAGACAGCGTGATTCAAATTATTGAAGAAAATGGTGGATCTGTAATAGAGCGAGATCTTTCCAGGGATGACTTGTATTCAGCTGATGAGATATTTATGACAGGAACAGCTGCTGAGGTAAAATCAGTCGCTCAAGTGGACAAGGTGATTATAGGTGATGCAAAGATGGGCAAAATCACCAGGAATTTGCAGAAATCATTTTCAGATGTAACCATGGGAAAAGATGAAAGATTTTTGTCATGGTTGACTTTTGTCTGATTCTCCAAGAAGTTTTTTACCCTCAATTAGAGTACCAAAAGCATGGAATCATGCTCAACTGGAAATGCCCAAGAGATTTGCTGGTTTTGCCAAAAGGGCCGTCATGAGGATTGCATGAAAGAGATTCCAATTGATGGCAGATCAGATGGTCCTGAGGATTGTACCTTTGACACAAAACTTGTTCCATGCAAGTGTATCCATTGAACAACTAGTATCAAATACCAGATATTTGAAAATGTTTTATGAATTATGACAAAGATTTTTGGGACAAGTATGCCAATGAAAATGAATCTAGATTTAATGCAGAATTTGCAAAATTTGTCAAGGATTTAGCTGTTTCCTTGCGTTGTAGCAGCGTATTAGAAATTGGATGCGGTACTGGAATTGATTTAAGACTATTCCCAGAAACAATGGATATTCACGGAGTTGATTTAAATGAAATTGCAATAGATTTTGCAAAAGAGAAACTTCCCAGGTCTCATTTTAAAAAATCATCAATTGTTGACTTGCCTTTTGAAGATTCTTCAATTGACTTTGTGTTTACACATCAGCTGCTAAATTATCTTGATGATGATATTTTAGAAAAAGGCGTCTCTGAAATGTACAGGGTTGCAAAAAGATACATCATGAACTGCGAAAGATATGACGAGTCAGAAAAACAAATCAATGAGAATTCTAGATTTAGAAATATGCAAAAAAGATGGCAAGATTACAAAGTTAAAATTGTAAGCAATGTAGATATGCATGAGGAAATTGATCCTGATAAAAGTAGGTTTACCTTACTAAGAAAACTAGAATAATTTTAATTTTGAGTGAGTTTAGCGTATTGTTTTGCAGGTATCATTGGTAATCTAACTGTAAACGTGGTAGGATTGTTTTTAACTGCAAGATTTCCGCCGTGTTGATTTATGATATTTTTGCAGCTTGCCAAACCTAGTCCAGTTCCCTTTTGTTTTGTGGTAAATAATGGTTCAAATATTTTTTCCGTTAGTTCCACTGGAATTCCACTGCCTGAATCTACAAAGTCAACAACAGCATCATTACCATTGGATGTTATCTTTATTTCAATGATTCCTCCTTTATCCATTGCCTGAATTGAATTTACAATTAGATTGATGAAAACTGCATCCATCTTAACCAAGTCACAATTAACATTACGATCCGAATCACTAACTGTGATTTTGACATCATTAGGAATTTCTATTTTATTTATGGAGCTAAGAATTGCCGATCTGAGTGAAATCAGGGTAAGATTTAGTGGTGAATCTCTAACATAATCTAACACATCATCTACTTGGTGAGATATTCTGTCAATGCTTTTTTCTATTAAATCTAACCTTTTAGTAATTATGCTATTACTGATTGTTAAATCTGCGGGGCTTTGTTTGATTAATTCCAGAGACATCTTCATTACAGATAACGGATTTCTCAAATCATGGGCTAAACGTCCGGATAGTTCTCCTATTGCTGAGAACCTTTCTACTTTGACTAGTTCTTGAGATTTTTGCTCAACAAGAATTTCCAAATTATTTTTTTGTTTCTCTAGCTCTTTTGTTCTCATTTCCACAAGTTTCGATAAATTCTTGTTAATTGTAAAAATTATTGCAACAAATACAGCAAGTAGAGCTACAACTCCAATCATAATATTTCCAACAGAAAGTCCTGCTGTAGAATGAAATGAAATTACACTAATCAAAGTAGTAATCACAGTTAGAGAAATAATCAGCAGTGTAAGCGGAATACCAAATTTATTAATTGTTTCAAATCTAATGTTTTCACTAAAAATTACTCCTTGATTTTTATCATTATTACTTGTTAAATTTAAGCGACTGTGCAAAGAGAAGATTAGCAAGATATAGCTAAACAGAAACATCAGATCTACTGGATGTCCATCATAGTATGAATCATCTATTTGTGAAAAAAGAAAAAACGTGTCAGCTATGCTGATAATTAAAAATCCAAACAATAGTAACAACCAAGAATAGTTTGCTCCTTTTTTCGCAAGAAACATTATGCCAACAATAGCTGGGGCTAATTGGAATGCCGACATTATTGGATATGCAAGTGCAATTGATGTAGAAAATGCTTCTTCTCCTTCTAGATTATCAAGAGATGCTACTATTGAAGGAGTCAAAAATGCAAGTGACAGGATAATTGAAAATAGCCAAACCTTTTTAGAAATTGATTTTCGTATTGGCCGTAGAGAAATTAAAAGAAATGCAATAAGTAATGGATATGTAGCAATGTAAAAGAAATCGGCTAGTGATGGAAATGGATCTATATTATAAACAAGATCATATACCTGCCAAATTTGCTCCGCTACAAATTTTGATGAAATGCCTATTG
>JAEMQG010000090.1 GCA_022758935.1 Candidatus Nitrosopumilus sp.
AAAGATCCCTTTAACATCTTTCTCTGATTTGTGAAATTATCAAATGACACACATAACGTCAAAACAAAAAATGGCTTCAAGAAGAGCAGTTGCTCCAATCATTGCAACACTTCTTTTAGTCGCTATCGCAGTCGTAGGCGGAAGTATCATCTTTGTGTTCTCACAAGGATTCTTTAGTGCAGCACAAGTAAGCGGCACACCAAACATTGAATCCCTAAAGTACACAGGATACGATGCATCCGATGGAAACTTGGTATTTCTACATGATGGAGGCAACTCTACCAGTGGTACTAATGTAGCAGGTGATGGTTTGAATGCAGGTGAAAGAATCGCTGTATATGTCCAAAATAACAGTGTACAGAAAGTAACCTTAAACGAACTACGCTTTGCTGGTGCAGTATACACCTTTACATCTGGAGCTGACGATTCTGCCTTGACACTCGACGGTCACTTCATGGTTGCAACAAAAAGCAATGGAGCATCAGCAGCTACTACTGTATCAACAACATCTGCTGAAATCCAGCCAGGACAACAAGCAACAGTCCTATTGCAATTATCTGACGACATTAAAGCCGGAAGAGATGTACAAGTAAAGATGATCACTGGAAACGGTGCAGTCTTTGTAGGAACTGTAATAGCAGGTCAACAAAGTGGATAACCCCACATTTTTTTCTTTTTTTATGGTGAAACAAAAATGACTCAAAAAAAATCTCTCTTCTGTCTTTTATCAATAACCCTATTGCTATCAATGCCTTTACAATTGGCATCTGCACAAAATCTTGAATCACTATCTGACTATTCAATAAAACTTGCAATATCTCCTTCTCATATAGAAGAAGGTCCGTCTGTGCATCATATAGGATATTTTTATGTTCTAAGTAAAAGTGGAGTCCCAATCACTTCATCAAGAGATGTCTCCATTTCATTAATCTCTGATAATCCTCTTATAGCATCAGTTCCTGAAAAAATTATTTTAAAAGCCGATGAAGAATATGCTTCATTTGATGTAACTACTGGAACTTTAACTGGTGATACATTTATCACGGCAACACTTAACTCAAAAACAACATTTCAAGAAATTCAGGTAGGCAATGCAGAATCTCATCTACCAGACGATCTGATTTTAGAACTGAACATTCCTACAGATCAAATGCATGTAAATTCTAACATGCCATTTTCTGTCTATTTGAAAACTTCTAATGGTAATGTGATTCGTGCACCTTTTGATATTGATGTTAATTTGGAATATGAAAAATCAATGGCCGTTCCAAATTCTGATATGTTGACTATAAAAAAGGGGGAATACTATACATGGGGAACACTCGAAACTAATGAAAAAGTTGGAAATACATTTCTTCGTGCAATTCAAAACGAGTCTGGTCTGGATACCGCAAAAAGCATAAAAATCTCATCTACTCTTCCAACATCTTTAACAATCGATGTTTTTCCAAAATTAATTAATGCTGCTGAAGTTCAAAAAACTGTGGATATTTTTGTGGGTGTGGTTGATTCTGATGGAAATCCTACAATCACAACTAAAGATATTGAGTTAAATTTTTTCTCAAATGATCAATCTTCTGTAGGTAATGAATTAGATAAGACTATGAAAGAAGTAAAACCTGTAATAAAAAAAGGACAATTCGGTTATTATCTTAGACAAGACGTGAATCTTTCAAAATTAGCTCGTCTTTACAGTACTCTAGATGTAGCAGGTCTTTCTTTCATTACACAAGACAAAGATTTACTTACAAATCCTATTATGATTGGAGTTAGTGCTGAAGGATACGGTGTTGCAACTGACACATTTTCAACAGTAGGAACCACTCTTAACATTGATGATTCCAAAATATCTAAAAAAGACGTACAACTTTTCATACCAGAAAGAATGCCTGGCAATACAACTAGCATAATTACTTATCAAATTGTTGCAATAGAAAATGATGATGATGATGTAGATGTAGATGGAAATCTCATAACTGATCAAACTGTAAATACAGCAGATGCGGATAAAATAATTTTGTCTATAGATGATCTAGCTGATGGCGATCCTTATCCAATTCAAACAAATGAAAATTATTACGCAGATGGTTATACAAAAAAATTAGATATTATATCTGCAGATAATGATTTAGTTACAGTTAGGGACATTGGAAAAATTAATGTAGGTAATTCTTATGGTACTGCAATTATCTCTACAGGACAAAAAAGTGGCACTGTTGATGTCTCTGTATCTGTACAAGGTGTGGGTTCTAATTCTATTTTAACCGAAGTTGTAAATACACTTGAGCAAAAAGAAGCTAGACTTTTCTCCCCAATTGGTCAGGATAGCATACTCTTTGATCGTGAAGGAAATTTTGATGTATTTTTAATTGCTATTGATCACAATGATAGGCCAAAAGTATTGAAATACGATTCAAAGTATCTAATTACTCCTACTAATGGTATAATTGAAATCAAAACGGGCACCACATTTACATTTTCTAAACTCCACAGTGAATCATTTGCAATAACTGAAGAAAAAAACATGATATCCCTAAAAGTAGTTCCAATAGGAGAGAATGCTGATTTATCACTGGAAACCGAAAAAACCTTTGTCACTCAACCCACATCTAAAATGATGGTATTGCTTCCAATAGATAAAATCAATGCAAATCATGAAAATAATTTGGGTATTGTGCAAATTGTTGATCTTCAGGGAAATCCAATAATTCCAACATTTGATGTTAAATCAAAAATTATTTCATCCGAAGAAAGTATAATTCAGGTAATTAATGATGCTGTAATTCCATCTGGAGTTTCTTATGCGACATTCCCGATTGAAACTACTGGGACAATTGGCAATTCTATGATTTCAGCTAGTGCAAAAGGTGTGATTGGAACCGAAGATGAAATAAGTACGGGTTCTTCATTAATACAATTAAAAATATCTACTAGTGGATTAGCTGAACTAATTCCCGTTGATAAGCCAGTAGAGATTAAATTATTTGTCGATGATGAAAATGCTGAATCCGTAGCAGGTGCATCAATTAAAATTGAAACTGATGGAAATTTCAGCGTTGAACCAAATATGGTTAGGACTGGTTCTGATGGCAGCGCTGTTGTTAGCTTGACTGCAACAAATGGTCCTAGTATTTCACTAAATCTTGTTGCAACTGCAGAAGGGTATTCAGAAGGAAAGGAAACATTAACAATCAATGTTGATGCCCCAGATAAAACCTTGAAGGGAGTGGATCTTGAATTACCTGAATGGATTGTTTATGTCATTATTGCAGCAATAATTTTGATAGGTGTTTTAGTTGTATTATTCCTAAAAAAATCAAAGGCTCCAGTTGAAGAAGAATGGGAAGAAGAAGAAATTTAACTAGACCAAAATTTGTTTGAATAATTGATACTCTCTGTTTGGCTAAGAGTAATACGCGTTAGATTTCTTTTAGCATCAGTTATTGCAGTATCTGTGGGTCTTGCAATAAACTGGCGTCAAAACTCAACTATTGATCCACTTGATGCTGTTTTGACATTTGCCGGTGTCATGGCACTTCATGCTAGTGTTGATCTGTTAAATGATTACTGGGATTACAAAAGAGGAATAGATACTGTAACAAAGAGAACTAAAATGAGTGGTGGAACTGGTGTTTTGCCTGAGGGATTACTAAAACCGTCATCTGTCTATCGTGCTGGAATTGGATTTTTGATATTAGGCTCTATTATTGGATTTTATTTTGTATTTAATGATGGAATAATTATTGCAGCGATTTTGGGGTTTGCAATTTTATCTATCTATTTTTACTCTACTAAAATTGTTGACTCTGGACTGGCAGAATTTTTTGTTGCAGTAAAGGGAACGATGATTGTACTTGGAACATATTTTATCCAATCAAATCAAATAACTGCCGAGTCCATTTTAGGTGGAATAGTTGTAGGTGTTTTATCTTCACTTGTTCTTTTTATTGCATCTTTTCCTGATTATGATGCAGACAAATCTAAAGGAAGAAAAAATCTTGTTATTGTAGTTGGCAAAGAAAAGGCAACATCTCTGTTTTGGGTATTTCCTGTAATATCATATTCTGTGATTATACTTGGTATTTCTATTGGTGTTTTTCCAATCTTGTCTCTTATTACACTGTTTAGCATCCCATTAATGATAAAGGCTGGGTTGGGTTTAAAGAGGAATTTTAATTCTGTAGATGAACTGATGCCTACCATGTCTTTGACACTGATGTTTAGTAGGATTACTGGCGCATTGTTTGTACTTAGTTTTTTGGCTCGTTTCTAACTTTATACTCTAAACATAAATTCAGTGTTGATTGATATTTTTTATGATTTCAGGTTTTGCTACCTCTGAGGGAACAAAAAAATTCCTCAAAAATTCAGGCATAAATTCATTGAATTTTAAGCAAATTTACAATCTCACATTGTCTAATGTCGGTGTCGGTACATATCTTGGAGAATCAAACGAAAAGACAGATGAACTTGTAAAAAATGCAGTTAAACAATCAATTTTATCTGGAATTAATGTAATTGACACTGCAATTAACTATAGGGCACAAAAAGCAGAACGTTCTGTAGGAAAGGCGATTTCTGAATTAATTAATGAAGGAAAAATTTTACGTGAACAAATTTTCATTAGCACAAAAAATGGTTATATCACAAATGACGCTGATGTAAAACAAGAATTCTGGGAATACATCAAAAATGAATACACGCAAAAAGGAGTGATAAAAGAAGGTGATGTCACATCTGGCTATCACTGTATGACTGTTGCATATCTTGATGACCAACTAGAACGCAGTTTAAAAAATCTGGGACTTGATTGCATTGATTTGATGTATTTGCATAATGCCGTAGAAGGTCAAATCAAAGACGTTTCAAAAGAAAAGTTTTTGGAAAATCTTAAATCCGTATTTGAATTATATGAACAAAAAAGAAGAGAAGGAAAAATTAAATTCTACGGCATGGCTACATGGGAATGCTTTCGTGTTTCTCCTGATAATCCACAGTATCTTTCACTACAAGATACAGTTGAATTGGCAAAAAAAGTTGGGGGTGAAAATCATGGGTTTAGATTCATTCAACTTCCATTCAACATGCACTATGATCAAGCGTTACTTGCAAAAAATCAAACACTTGACGGAAGACTGGTCTCTGTATTAGAAGCTGCAGTCAAATTAAACATTGGAGTATTTACCAGTGTACCATTAATGCAAGGAAGATTGTTAGCACCCGGTGCAATGCCTGAGTTCAATGATCTAAAGCCATCACTTCGCGCATTACAGTTTATTCGTTCATCGCCTGGAGTTTTAGCTCCACTCATAGGGCAAAAATCACCAGAACATGTTTCTGAAAATATGGAAATAA
>JAEMQG010000048.1 GCA_022758935.1 Candidatus Nitrosopumilus sp.
ATATAACCATGATAGACCTCAAAAAAGAAAGCAAAGTATCTTTAGATATGTTTGGTGGATTTTCAGACTATATTGTATATGAAGGAATGTTGCTGAAGGGTTGGCCTGTTAAAACTATTGTAAGGGGACAACTAGTCGCTGAAAATTTTGAAGTTGTTGGAAATCTAGGTTATGGAGAATTTGTTCAACGTCATTCTTCCAAAAATTATTAACCATCAAATACTGTATTATTAAGAATATGATGAAAAATATTGATATTGGATCTTAAGACCAAAAACGGTTAGTTGCTTGGTGAGAGTTCCAATTAAATTTATTTTATCATAGTATTTAGATCATACTGATAATTCCTATGCACATCTTTTAAGGAATCTTTTTGAAATTATCAGTCTTTGTAATCCAATACAGTCATTCGCTCGTCTATTAGCTAACCAATGTCCAAAAGTTGGGTAATTTTACCCAAATCCCGTAATCCTTAATTCTAAAATTCGGGAAGAGGCTGGCCTAAATCAATTGTTCAGTATTAAAGAAAATTTTCTTTGATCAATTATGTCCGAAAAAAGCAATAAATCAAAATTTGTATACCAAAAATATTGGAATCAACTTTAAAGTAATCTTCTAAATAATCTCAAATTTACCGCCAGTCATAGCTCTGTAAATAATATCTGGTTTTCTGACAAATATTCCAGACTCCATCACTCCTGGTATCTGCTTTATTTTTTGGGAAAGTACTTTGGGATTTTTGATTACTCCAAAGTTGCAATCCAGAATAATATTTCCATTTTCTGTAAAAAAAGGATAACCTTTGTCAAGGGAACGCAGTTCTGTTTTCCCACCTAATTTTTTTATTGCATTTATTACCGAATTTCTTGCAAGAGGATGGACTTCTACTGGAACTGTTCTTGTAAAGTTTTTAACAAATTTTGATTCATCTGCCATTACTACTATTTTATTTGCTAAACTAAACAAAATGTTTTCACGTAAAAGAGCCCCGCCCCCTCCTTTGATTATGTATCTTTGAGAATCAATTTGATCAGCACCATCAAAAACAACATCAATGTGATCAATTTGATCTGCTTCTACTAATGGAATGCCTTTTTTTTCTGCAATTATTTTTATTTGTAATGAGGTAGACACTCCTCTAATATTGTAATTTTTAACTTTGATTAATGATGAGAGTGAATTTACCAAAGTTGTAGCTGCCCTACCACTACCAAGGCCAACCACAAAACCATCTTTTACAAATTTTAATGCATCATTTGATAATGCCTTCATGGCATCATCGTAAGACAATTACTCTACCTCTGCCTGCTCAATCTTGGAGAGAACTTTCATTATTTCACCTTTGATTTTATCTAGGTCATCTGAATTATCTTCATCAAAATCATCTTCTAGTATTGTTGATTGATTTGATTTCTTTTGCTGTTCAAGTGCTTTGTATTCAGTTATCTTTGTAATTTCTTTGTTATTATCTGGTTTTGTTTCAAATTTAATTTCAGGTTTTATGCTAACTGATTCTATGATCTCTATTTTATCTTCAATTTTTGGTTTCACTATGTTCCTTACAATCTCCTCTTTTGAGATAATTGTCTCTTTGTTGACACCTACTTTTGGTTCATCTATATTTTCAAATAATGGGAATTTTAATTCCTTGTTTGAAAATCTAGTTAAAGTGGTTAATTCAATTGATTGTTTTGATGGTATTGCAATTGGATCTAACTTTGTCTCTTTTGATATTTCAAAGTTGAATATCTTTTCACGTGATTTCACTTCCACTTTGTTTTCTTGTTTTGTTTCTGGTTTGATCTCTGATACTTCCTTTTTCTTTATTTCTGGGATGGATACATTCACAGTTGTAATCTTCGAAGATATCTCAAATAATCTCTCATCCAGTTTTGATAGTTTTTGATCCATTAATGTAATCAAGCCATCACCAACTGGACCCAAATCTGGATGATGACTGGCAGTTTCAAGTTTTTCTAATCTTGCTAATACTATTCCCAGCTGGTGTTGATACTTTGACAATAATTTATCATGTTGAATCTTTGATAAATCAGAATCTGTCTGATACAATCTGGAGATTGTTTTAGTAAGAATATCTTTTTCAATTTTTAGAGAAGTTATTTGACTTTTGATATGTGAACTTGCACCGAGGCTTAGCAATTGTGTTTTATTTCTTGGTACTTTTCTTACAGCAGCGGCTGTAGCAACGCCTGCTAGTGAACTAAGAATAATTACAATCTCTTGCATCTATGTATACCATTTAATCCAGGAATACTTTCTGCGTTTTGCCTCTGGAAAACCACAACTGGCACACTGATGATGGCGTTTATGAAGTGCATTATTGCCACATCTTCTGCATCTGATATGTGGTTTCTTCTTTGTAAACCCACCCATTGAAGTTGTGCCCCTCGTCATCCAAAATCACCTAATGCTGTGCTGGAGGAGGGGATATCATGACAACATTGTCCCCTCTAACGACAATGGTTCCGAGGCTTTTTGTATTGCCTTCAGCGAAAACTTCCTCTGAAGAGTCAATTAGCAGATTCATGTGCTGATCAAAACCGAGTAAATTACCTCTAATTGTTTTGCCACCTTTGAGCTTTATCAATACAATTTGATTGATACTCTCATCCAATACTTTTACTGCCATATCAACGGACATCTATTTCACTTATTGACTTTGATATTGAGGGATTATATTAAAATTTCATTGGTGTAACTTTGAACTATGCCCTGTGAGGTAAGTTTGACACTTTTTTTCAAGATTTCTTAGTATTTCATCAAAAATTAATAATCCATCTCTTTTTGTGGCTTTTCTTGGATCTCCCCATATTCCATTCTTAGTAGCTTTTGGAAATGATTTTGATGCTAATCGTTCTAAACTATTAATTTGTTGCTGATTCAGACCATCAGTTATCAATCCTTTCCTGGCCAATTTCATTTTTACATTTTTTGATATTGCAAGCATCAGCGAAGTCTCTACAAATCCTCCATGATCAAACTTTCTTTGCATAAAATGCCAGTATGAAAGAGAAAAAACTCTGAGATTATTTTTTGATAATTTTTGCAATTTCTTATCAATATCTCTCAAAGTATTTTGATTTCCATAATGACCATTAATGATAAAAACCGTCTTGATATTGTTTGCAAGAAGTGACATGCACAACTCAGTCAGCAAACTATGAAGTGTTGATTCTTTGATGCTCAAGTTGAAAAATGGTGCATGTTCAAATGAGACACCATAAGTTATTGTAGGCAAAAGTAGGAAATTTTTCTTTTCTGATAATTGTCTTGCAATCTCAGTAACAATATCTGAATCAGTTGAAATTGGTAAATGTGGACCGTGTTGTTCTATTGAACCAACAGGAATTACTACAATTTGATTTTTCTTCTTAATGGCTTTTCTCAGATTTGGATCTGACTGAGATTTAATTTCTATCATCTAATTCACTTGGATTTAATGTGAACCTTTCTCCATCTAACTTCTAGTTTGTTTTCTAGATGCATTCTTATTGCTTTTACCAAAGTATGTGCTTCCAATTTTTGACCATTTGATTTTATTTCATCCAAAGTATCATTTGGATCAACATTAAAAGAATCTTGAAAAATTATTGGCCCCTGATCTAGATTTTCAGTTACATAATGCGCTGTTACACCAACAATTTTTGTTCCCCTCTCATAGGCTTGTGCATATGCAAGAGCACCCGGAAATGCAGGTAGTAATGACGGATGAATGTTGATTATTCTATTTGGATATCTCCAAACAAAATTAGGGCTAAGAATTCTCATGTATCTTGCAAGTGCAATTAAATCAATTTTATATTTTTTACAAATTTCTAATATTTTTTCTTCTGCTTTTTCTTGATTCTGTTCTTCAATTAAAATAAATGGAATTTTTGCTTTCTTTGCAATGAACTCTAGAGTTTTTTCAGTGCCTATAATAATAGAAATATTTCCTACCAGTGATTTTTTTTTAGTGGCATCAAGTATTGTTTCCAAACAAAGTGGTTCTTTTGTAACTAATATTGCAATGTTTTTTTCTAAGTTTGTCTCATGATGTGTATTTACATCCATCTTTTCTCTTTTTGACAAGGCTTGAATTCCAGAATCAAATTCCTTTACATCAACCTTCTTTGTAAAAGACACTTCTAGATACATTCCAAAAAGTCCTTTGATTACATTTTGATTTACTTTTTCAATGTTTCCACCTTTCTCAAATACAAAATTAGTAAACGCTGCAACTATTCCCTCCCTGTCTTTTCCAACGACTGTAATTCCTATTATGATCTTTTTCATAACTTTTTTTTTACAACGTTTTCTCATTATTAATCATTCACAGAAATTTACAATAAATGCGGGAGGTGGGATTTGAACCCACGAACTCCTAAGAGATAGGGTCCTAAGCCCTACGCCTTTGACCAGGCTGGGCGACTCCCGCATCGAACTTGCCATTAAACACAAATTTATCTATTATTGAAGTAAATTATGACAAAATTTTTTGGAACTAATGGAATTCGTGGAGTGTTTTCTGAAGATTTTACACTTGAATTTGTACATGACATGACATTAGCAATTGCAACATACTTCAAAGTAGGACCAGTGTTGGTAGGGTATGATGGAAGAGAATCTAGTCCAATAATTGCAAAAGTTGTATGTTCTGCGCTAAATTATCTTGGAATAGATTGTAATGACGCAGGATTTGTACCAACACCATGTCTTGAATATGCTGTAAAAAAACTCGGTTATTCTGGTGGAATAATGATAACTGCATCTCATAATCCTCCACAATACAATGGGATTAAAACTGCTGCAAAAGATGGTGTGGAGATTTCACGAGAGGATGAACTTGTAATTGAGAATATTTTTGAGCAAAAAAATTGGATGAAAAATCCTCCAAGATGGGGAATTACAGAAAAAGAAATTAGAACAGTCGATGTTTATGTAAATGGAATAATCTCCCAAATAGATTCAAAGAAAATAAGATCAAAAAATCTTGTAGTTGTCTTAGATTTAGGAAACGGTGTACAGGCAGTATCGGCACCTACACTTTGCAAAATGCTTAGCTGCAAAGTATTTTTAGTCAATGAAAAAATTGATGGCTTATTTCCAGGACGTGGTTCAGAACCAACTCCACAAAATCTTTCAAAACTATCTTTAACAGTTAGAGAAAATAGCGCAGATCTTGGAATTGCATTTGATGGAGATGGTGATCGAAGTATTTTTTGTGACAATAAAGGTAATATACTTAATGGAGATACCTCTGCATTGATTCTTACAAAATTTATCTTACAAAAAAATCCACATTCTTTAATTGTTACATGTTTGAATTCAGGTTCAAGCATAGAACTCATTGCAAATAAATTTGATTCACAAGTGATTCGTACAAAAGTTGGAAGTGTTGAAGTATCACGGAAAATGGTTTCAACAAATGCACTGATTGGTTTTGAAGAAAATGGCGGATTTATGTTTGGAAAACATAATCAGGTAAGAGACGGGTGTATGACTCTGGCTTTAATGCTGGAACTTTTAGCTACGTCTGAAAAAACACTTTCTGAAGAAATTTCTTATCTACCACCTTCTTTTACAACAAAAGATAAAGTCACATGTTCTTACGAGAATGCTTTAAAACTAATCCACTCGTTAAAAGAACAATTTCCTAATTCGGACACAACTGATGGAATAAAAATTACAAATAATTCTAGAAACTGGATAATGATTAGACCCAGTGGAACTGAACCGATAATTAGAATATATGGCGAAGCTGAAAATCAGGCAAAACTTGACACTTTGATGTCCAAATACCTCCAAAAAGTAGAGTCTATCATTACCGATAACACTTTTAAAACCAATAGTAGGCATGATTGGAATGGAGAATGATCCCTAAAGGGTGACATAGTATGGGTAAAGCTTATTATGTAAAATTTGAAACACCGGAAGAACTTGTAAATCCAATCTTGGAGGCAGTTAGAGTAGCAAGTACTAGCGGTAAAGTAAAGAAAGGAACCAACGAGGCTACCAAGGCAATTGAACGAGGAACAAGTAAACTAATAGTTATCGCTGAAGATGTTGAACCACCTGAGGTAGTAGCACACCTTCCAATTCTATGTGAAGAACAAGGTGCTGCATATGCATTTGTTCCAAGCAAACAGGAATTAGGCAAATCTTTGGGTATTGATATTACTTGTGCAGCTGCAGCAATTTTTGATGCCGGTGATGCACAACACATAGTTGATCAAGTTATATCCGCAATTGCCAAAATTAAAGGTGGAAAGACTAGTAAATGAGCAATATAGTCGATGATGTAACTCAATCTGAAATTATTCAAATTGTCGGCAGAACTGGTATTTCTGGTGAAGTAATCCAAGTTAGAGTAAAGGTTCTTTCTGGTAAAGATAAAGGAAGAATTCTCACTAGAAATGTGAAAGGTTCTGTTAGAATTGGTGAAATTTTAATGCTAAGAGAAACAGAAAGAGAAGCAAAGAAAATTCATTAGGTGAAATAGATGAGTCTTTTAATAAAGCCATGCAGTTTTTGTGCTAGACCAATAGCAAAAGGTTCAGGTACAATGCTTGCAAAAAACGATGGAACTGTATTGTGGTTTTGCTCTGCAAAATGTAAAAAGAATTTACTAGAACTAAAGCGTGATCCAAGGAAACTGAAGTGGACCAAAAAATACGTCAAAGGCGGAATTCGACACAAGAAATAAAATTGACTCAACAAACTCTTTTCATTGTAAAACCAGATGCCGTGTCTAGAAAGATTACTGGCGAAGTTATTGCGAGATTTGAAAGAAAGGGGTTTAAACTTTTAAAATTAAAGATGTTTACATTTACAAAAAAACAAGCTGAAATCTTTTACGGAGTTCATAAAGACAAACCTTTCTTTGGTGAACTAACATCATTTATCACCTCCGGCCCAGTAGTCGCAGCAATAATAGAAGGAAACAATGCAATTGCAACTACTCGAATTATGGTTGGTGCGACAAAATCTTTTGAAGCGGTACCTGGTTCAATCCGTGGAGATTTTGGTCTGGGATTCAGTGACAATATCATTCATGCATCTGATTCAGAGGAAAGTTTTGATCACGAATCGAGGGTAGCATTTGAGTGATCTGTATTGCAAATTCGTCAACCCATTGTGGTAGTTCTAGGTCACGTAGACTCTGGCAAAACATCTCTCTTAGATAGAATTAGAGGTACAGGTGTTCAAGGCAGAGAGGCCGGTGGCATCACACAGCATATAGGTGCAAGTTTTCTTCCAACTGAGACAATTAAGGAAACATGTGGCTTACTATACAAGAAATTACAAGAATCAGAAAACCAAGTTCCTGGAATTTTAGTAATTGATACACCCGGACACGAGGTATTTACAAATCTTAGGGCAAGAGGAGGATCTGCTGCTGATATTGCAATACTGGTAGTTGATGTAAACCGAGGATTTCAACCACAAACAAATGAGAGTCTAAAAATTTTACAAAGCAGAAAAGTTCCATTTGTTGTTGCACTAAACAAATGTGATCAGATATCGGGATGGAGAAAATCTGAAACTAAATTTATCACTCAGGCAATAAAAGAACAAGACGCATTTATTCAAACTGATCTTGATCAAAAAATTTATGACGTAGTTGGAACACTATCTATTTTAGGATATCAGTCAGAAGCATTTTATCGAGTTAAAGACTTTAAATCAGAAATCGCGATTGTACCAATCTCTGCAAGATCTGGAGTTGGAATTCCTGAGTTACTTGCAGTATTGGTTGGATTAACACAACAGTACTTGCAAAAACGATTAGATCAAAAAGAAAAAGAATCAAGAGGAATTGTACTTGAAGTAAATGAAGAAATTGGATTGGGTCATACGGCAAATGTTATTTTAATTGATGGTACTCTAAAAAAAGGCGACACCATAGTTGTTGCAAAAAGAGACTCAGTTATTGTAACTAAACCAAAAGCAATTCTCTTGCCAAAACCACTTGATGAAATGAGAGATCCTAGAGACAAATTCAAACCAGTACAATCTGTAAATGCTGCAGCAGGAATCAAAATTGCATCGCCTGATTTAGAAGGAGTTTTACCCGGTAGCACCATGTATGTTGCATCAAACAATGATGATGTTGAAAAATACACTAAACTAATAGAGTCAGAAATGAAATCTGTCTTTATTAATACCGAAATAAATGGGGTCGTCATAAAATGCGACACTATAGGATCACTTGAGGCAATAGTTGAGATGTTAAGACGCTCTCAAGTA
This sequence comes from Candidatus Nitrosopumilus sp., assembly GCA_022758935.1. Lineage (GTDB taxonomy): Archaea > Thermoproteota > Nitrososphaeria > Nitrososphaerales > Nitrosopumilaceae > Nitrosarchaeum. Next base: position 8,251 of record JAEMQG010000048.1, read on the forward strand.
CCAATAGCTAAAGCAGACATTGGGCCAGTTAATCGACGAGATCTCATGGAAAGTAAAGCGATAAAAGAAAATGACAGACATCTAGGTGTAGTCTTGGCCTTTAATGTCAAGATACTTCCTGATGCAAAAGAAGAAGCAGAGGACAGCCACATCAAAATTTTTGAAGACAAAATAATTTACAGTCTAATTGACAAATACAATAGTTGGGTGGATGAAGATACTGCTAATGAGGAAGATGCTACTTTTGCGGAACTAACACCCATTTCCAAATTCACATTTCTTAAAGGGTATGTTTTCAGAAATAACAATCCAGCCGTCTTTGGAATTAGAATAGATGTTGGAACCCTGAAACAAAAAGTACCTTTTATGAACAAAGATGGAAAACGAGTCGGTTTAGTACATCAACTCCAACTTGATGGAAAAACTGTAATCTCTGCCAAAACTGGACAAGAAGTTGCATGTTCTGTTCAAGATGTGACAATAGGAAGACAAATTTTTGAAGAGGAAATATTCTATACATTTCCTTCATCCCATGAAGCAAAAAAAATACTCAACAAATTTATGCACAAGCTAAATTCTGAAGAACAAGACACTCTAAATCATATCATAGATATTCAAAGAAAAAAAGATGCTGCTTACGCTTACTAGTCGGAATATTTTTTACAAATCATATGTATTCCAGGAGCGCCAACTGCACCTACCATTTTATCTATCATTTGTCCTGATTTGAACATGATGAACATCGGAATTGATTGTACTGCAAATTTCATGGCGATATTTTGGTTTTGATCTACATTAACTCGTGCAAATTTTATCTTTGGATATTTCTTTGAAAGACTTTCAAAGACAGGATGCATCATCTTACATGGGCCGCACCAATCTGCCCAAAAATCTACTAGGGTAGGATTGTCTGATGAAATTGTTTGAACAAAATTTGTAGAATTCAAGTCAATAATCTCAGGCTGAATCTGAGATCTACTTTGTCGGATCATCTCTTCGAGTTTCTTTTGTTTTATTTTTTCAATTTCAGGATCGTCTGACAATATCTACAAATATTTTGATTCTATTAAAAAATCTATGTTGGATGATTTTAACGTAAATTTGTACAAAGATTTTTCTATTAATAATTTCTAATCCACTGTAGTTTTAATTTGTAATGCCTCAAATCTTTTAGAATTGCATATTGGACACTGATCAATATATTTTGTAAAGCTAACAGAAGTGTAGACAATTCCACAATCTCCACAAATTCTAAGATTTCTACTTAATTTGCTCATGTTACTAGCAATAGATATTACGATTAAAAACTTAGTCTTGTTTTTGCCTTTTTAATGCCATAAAATAACATCGCTGGCGCTACAAAATACATTCCTAAATTCAATACAATCAAACTAATTCCATAACCTAATACTTTTGTCTCTGAATCCATATCAATATAGTTGAGAAGTGATAACGATGAAATCATTGGAGTAAGAGTAATTTTAACAGCTTCTTTGAATATTGGATTTTCGCGCTCATAGTCAGCTATTGCTGGACTAAAGGAATAGTAGAAATCATTGAATGCACTCATGAAGGATGTCCCTGATTCTGTTTGTAATAGGGAATTATCTCTCAGTTCACGCAATTGCTGTACCTGCGATGCCATCTCAGAGCCATATGTTGCAGTAGCAATCAGACAACCTCCTCCCTGTTTTGGATTATTTGCAACCTCACAGGTGTCACCTACTAATTTAGTTCCAGGACCACATTCTCCAAACTCTAATTCTGTAACTTCTGGTTCTTCTAATCCAACTGCTTCATAAATTGAAGAATATTCTGGAAAGTTTTCATCAAACCATTTCTTGTAGGTTGGCTCATTGTTGTATCTGTCAACATAAGACTGTGGATCTTTTTTAGGATCAACAAAAGATGCCAATTCTGTTGGCGCCTTTAATCCAACTGCTTCATAAATTGAAGAATATTCTGGAAAGTTTTCATCAAACCATTTCTTGTAGGTTGGCTCATTGTTGTATCTGTCAACATAAGACTGTGGATCTTTTTTAGGATCAA
>JAEMQG010000170.1 GCA_022758935.1 Candidatus Nitrosopumilus sp.
CAAATTCTTTCAAGAAAGTTGATGCTATTGAAAGAGCCGACAAAAATTACTTTGTTTCTTTGACGCCAAAACGAAACACGATAGCTGATGAAGCTATTAAAAATCTATAATTTCTTTGTCAGAATTTTAGGGGCTGAAATTGATCTGCTTCTAGCATATTTGTCAATTATTTCATCTGGAGTTCGTCCATTGAATAGATCTTTGCATAATCCTCTAAGATATCTCATAATTGCCCATGTGCCTGCTTTTAGAATTCCATACATGAATACTTTCATTGGAGGACCATATGTTTTGTTTCTAAGAATAATTGGAATGATATCATTAATGACACGAAGATTATTCTCCCAGCATTTCCAAAATAGTGTAAACTGTGCCTCATTCAAATTTCCAAAATGCATGGAATTTTTTTCACTGAAGTCCTGATAAAGTAAAGGTGCGACCAATCCTCTAAAATTCATTGCTCTGAAATCACTCATCATGTCAATTGTATATTGAACATCATCTGGAGTCTCATCTGGCCAACCTATGATAATTGTTGCAGCTGGAAACCAGTGATTTTTATTTAAAATTTTTGCTCCTTCTATTACCACACTTCCCCATTCTTCAGATGCGAATGGTCTTGTTTTTACACCGAGATGTTTTTTTACCATTTTTGGTGCAACCGTTTCAATTCCCAAGTTTGTTGCAAGCCATCTCCCAGTTTCATCTTGTTTATTTATAGATGAAATCTGCCGCATTAATTCTGGATCGGCTGCAACTGCTGAAAAAGTCATATGTGTTGTTCCAATAAAGTTAGCTCCTAATCCTTTAAGCCCTCTCCAAAGTTCTGTAATTGCATCTCTGTTTGGAATAAAGTCTCTATTATCACATCCATAAAGTAACATCTCATCAGAATGTAACCAAATTGAATCAAACCCATAGTCTAAGTTAATCTTTGCTTCGTGTTGTAATCTTTCTAATGGCAGATCTTTCTTTGATCTCTTATTTACGTCGCAAAAGTCACACCCTCTTCCACATCCTCTCATTGCTTCTATGAGCGAGTTTATTGTAGGTCCTTCAATAACTGGAATGTTTTGTATGTTTTTTACAAAACAATGCATTAATTCTGGAGCATCACCATTTTCTAAATCATGAAACAAATCTAATGCTAACTCATCTGCTTCTCCAACTACTACTGTGTCAATTCCGTGAATTTGCATTCTATCTGATTTTGCTAGCTCCCAAGCACCATTTCCTCCAACTACAACGTGAAAATCATATTTCTTTTTTAGCTGAATAATGTTGGCACACATTTTTTTAAATTTCATTGCAACGTATGATAATTTTTCAGGTGACATAGTTGTTGTAACTGGCGCCATTCCAAGAGGATCCATCACATTTATTCCAACCACTTTGGTATCTGGACCAATTGATTTTTCTAACATTTCGGGATTTGCTATAAATACTTCGTCACGTCTGTATCCTTGTAGCAGTGCACTCTCTACTCTTCTTAATCCAACTTGAGCAACTTTTGATTCACCTGTAATTGGATCTGTCTCAACTGGTGGACAGAAAACTTTGTCAAATACCCATTCTGGAAGAACTTCATATGGTCCACATGCAATAAATCCATAAAGAAAATTTCCTCTGTAATTTGTCATTAAACTACGATCTGCAGTTAGAACAATTCTCTTCCCAGTCAATGTTAACAAGATTCGATCTTGTATGGTATATATGATTTACGAGGTTAATTGATCGTATTATCTCTCAAAATTTCAATCATTATCTAATTATGTTTTACTTTATTTTTTTGTATCGCCCTATTTGCAATATTTGCAGCTATTGCACCAGCTGAAATTCCATTATCTATGTTGACTACTGATAATCCTAACGAACAACTTTGTAGCATAGATGCAAGAGATGCTATTCCTTTTCCACCATAACCATATCCAACTGAAGTGGGTATTCCAATTACAGGAATATCTACTAGTGAAGAAACTAGAGTTGCTAGTGCTCCCTCCATTCCTGCAGCTACTATGATGCAATCTACTTCTTCTTCTATCATTTCTTTCAAAATTGGAAATATCCTTTGAATTCCTGCAACTCCAACATCATATCTTGAGATGCATTTACAATTCATAGCCTCACACATCAATCTAGATTCTTCAGCAACTCCTATGTCTGAAGTTCCCGCGGTGAGTATTCCAACTTTTCCACCCTCAAATTTTATCGGTTTTTTAAAAAGTAATAGTGATGATGAATTTCTTCCAGTCTTGATTTTAATTTTTAATTTTTTTGCAAACGATGTGATTTTTGAATAATCTTCTTTATTGATTCTTGAAACAACCACTGAGTTTGTTTTCTCTAATGTCTTTTTAATAATTTTTTTAATCTCCTCTAATTTTTTACTCTCTGCAAAAATTACTTCCGGTATTCCTCTTCGTTTTCTTCTATTGATATCTATTTTGGCAATGCCCTCAATTTTCTCAATAGAGTAAAGGGATAGCATCTTTTTTGCATTATTTACAGAAATTTTTCCTTTTTCCAATGATTCTAAAATTTCATAAATTTCCAATGATCCTAAATTATTATTTGAATAATAAAATGCTTAGATTTCCATACTTGAAATTGCACTTTTTACACTCTGTACACCCATATCAAACGCATGTTTTTCTTCCATGTTTAGATCTAATTCGATTATTTTTTCTACACCTCTCTTTCCAATTACTGCGGGAACTCCCAATGTTACATCTGAATGGCCATATTCTCCATCAAGATACGTTGAAACTGGAATCACTTGCTTTCTGTCCCTTACAACTGATTCAACCATTGCAGAAATTGCATTTCCTGGGGCATGTACTGTTGCACCTTTTAATTCAATAACCTTGGCTGCAACTTGCTTGGTGTTCTGAACAAGTTCATCTAATTTCTCTTTTGGAAGAAATGATGATAGTGGAATACCTGAAACTGAAGAGAATCTTGGAAGAGGTAACATGTTTTCACCATGTTCTCCAATTACAAGTGCCCTAATTGAATCACGAGAGTGACCAGTAGCCTCATGGATAAATTGCCTGAATCTGGACAAATCTAGCATTCCCCCCATTCCAAATACCCTACTTCTATCAAACCCTGAAACTTTGTATGTAATGTATGCCATTGGATCTAGTGGATTAGTTACTGGAATTATTATTGAATCATTAGCAAATTTTTTGATATTTTCTACAACGCCCTTTACGATAGATGAATTAATCTTTAAAAGATCCATTCTGGTCATCCCAGGCTTTCTTCCAGAACCTGCTACTACTACTACTATGCTAGATCCTTTCATATCTGCAAAGTTATTAGAACCTTTTACTTCTACATCAATTCCTTGTTCTGATAGCATGTGATTGATATCCATCGCTTCCCCCTGTGGGAGACCTTCTGCAACATCAAGTAATAATATTTGATCATCCAATTGTTTTAATGCTGAGAATAAAGCTGCATCTCCGCCAACTTTTCCTGAACCTATTATTGTAATCATGAATCATCCTGTTGATTTTCATTAATTAAATCTAATGTATTTTTTTCTATTTAGACAGAATTTATATGCATTTTTGCTAATTTTTAATCTATGGTTATTGTGATAGATCCACAAATTGCAGGTGTTTCTGGAGATATGATTCTTTGCGCTTTGATAGATTTGGGTGCAAATAAAATTAAAATTATTGAGGGAATAAAGTCCTGTGAAAGGTTTCTATCCAATTCAATTATTAAACAAATTGATTTTAAAAAAATAGATAAACGAGGAATCGATTCTCTAGAGATAATTCTAGAAATTAATGAAAATACTCATGAAAGAAAAGGCATTGAAATAAAAAAAGCAATAATGGACTCTACAAAAGAAATTGGTCTATCTACTAAAGCGAAAAATTTTGCAATATCTTGTATAGACACACTGATTTCCTCAGAATCAAAAATTCATGGAATACCTGTAGAATCGGTTCATTTTCACGAAGCATCTAGTATTGATACCTTGGTAGATATTGTTGGAGTTGCGATTGCAATGGATGATTTAGATCTATTTGATGAAGAAATTATTTGTATGCCTATTGCTATAGGGGGAGGACATGTAAAATTTTCACATGGTACTATGTCTAATCCAGCAAGTGCCATTCTTGAAATCTTAAAAAATTCCAAATTGTCAATTCATGGTGGCTATGCAAAAGATGAGATGACTACTCCTACAGGAGCAAGTATTGTTGTAAATCTCTCAAAGACTTCATCAGATTATTATCCGTCAATGGAAATAAATTCCATTGGATATGGGGCGGGGAAAAAAAACTTTGAAGAATTTTCAAACGTATTAAAAATCGTAAAAGGAACTCAAAGAAATGAATTTCAATTAGATCATGTTAAAATTCTAGAGACGAATGTTGATGATGTTTCCGGAGAAATTTTGGGAAATCTAATTGAAAAAATTATGAGTAAAGGTGCCAAAGATATTTCTATATTTAATGGGATCACAAAGAAAGGACGACCGACAAATCTGATATCTGTAATCTGTGATGATGATTCCATGAATGAACTCATAGATGTTTTGGTAACCGAAACTGGAACTTTAGGAGTTCGTGTAACTACCTCGAATCGTTTTACAGTTCCAAGAAAAACTCATGATGTTAAATTGACTCTTGATGGAAAAGAATTTGTAATTAAATACAAAGTTTCATCTTTCAAAGGAAAAGATAATCTTAAAATTGAATTTGATGACCTAAAATATGTCTCAAATGCCTTAAACAAGCCAATAAAGGAAACAGAATTATTGATTAGAAAAGAAATTAAACAATTAGATGTCTAATTATGACTAAACTTCAAAATCTCATTGATTGGTTCGGCGATAAAAACAAAGTGATAATTGCTCTTTCAGGCGGAGTGGACAGTGCCTTAGTCGCATATGCCGCATTTCAAAAATTAGGAGATTCTGCAATTGCAGTTACTGCAGACTATAACACATTATCAAAAGAAGAACTCGAAACAGCAAAACAAGTCTGTTCAGAGATAGGAATAAAACAGGTTCTCTTAGATTATGATGAACTTCAAAATGAAGAATTTGTCAAAAATGACTCAAATCGCTGTTTTCATTGTAGAATGGAATTAGGTGATCATTTGATTGCATTAGCAAAAAAACATAATGTCGAATTTATTGTAGATGGAACCCATTTGGATGATCTAGGTGACTATAGACCTGGAATTGAAGCCTTGAAAAGAAATGGAATAAGAAGTCCATTAGTAGAAACTGATTTTACAAAAAATGAAATTAGGAAAACTGCAAATCTGGTTGGATTATCTGTGTATGATAAACCATCTAATTCTTGTCTAGCCTCACGTATTCCTTGGGGACAAAGAATTACAGCTGAAAAATTAACTCGAATTGAATTAGGTGAGACAATTGTTAAACAAATCACAAAACTAAAACAAGTACGAGTTAGAGATCTTAATGGAATCGCTAAAATTGAAGTAGACAAAGATAAAATTTCGGTTTTTGAAGATAATCTTTTCAATGAAGTCGCAACCAAGTTAAAAATACTTGGATTCTTATCAGTTGAAGTTGATTTTGATGGATACAGACCAGGAAAAATTAATGTGATTGTAGATTGATTTATCTTGATAATGCAGCTTCAACACAAATTCACAAAGATGTTTTAGATGCGATGTTGCCCTATCTTAAAGAACAATATGGAAATCCCTCTTCTATACATCATTATGGAAGACTTGCTCATAAGGCTATAGAAAAAGCTAGAAGACAGATCGCACTTTTGATTAATGCTGATCCTTCTGAAATTTTATTTACCTCTGGTGGAACTGAATCAAATGTCACTACACTTTATGGAATTAGTGGAAAAAATCCTCATTCTTCCATCATCACTTCTTCTATTGAACATGACGCAATAATGGAACCTTGTAAAAAATTAGAAAAAGATGGATTTCATGTAATTTACTTACCTGTTGATAATTATGGATTAGTGGATACAACCATTCTAAAAAATACTATCTCTAATACTACTTGTCTTGTTTCAATCATGTTTGGAAATAACGAGGTAGGCACGATTGAACCAATTTCTGAAATTGCTCATTTATGCAATCAACATAATGTCCCATTTCACACAGATGCAGTTCAAACTGTGGGAAAAATTTTCATTGATGTGAAAAACTTGGGAGTGGATTTACTCTCAATATCCTCTCATAAAATCAACGGTCCGAAAGGAGTTGGGGCACTATACATTAGAAAAGGAATTGTCATTGATCCACTTATTTTAGGTGGCGGTCAAGAACATGGATTACGTTCAGGTACTGAGAATGTAGCAAATATTGTGGGATTCGGAAAGGCATGTGAAATTGCCAAAGTACATTTATCTGAAAATATTTCTCACATGAAAAAACTTCGAGATAATCTAATTACTAATGTTCTTAGAGAGATTCCCGGCGTTACTCTTAATGGCCATCCTGAAAATAGGTTGCCAAACAATGCTCACTTTACTTTTCTTGGAGTTGCCGGTGAAGATTTAATTATAAAATTAGATGAATATGGTATTGCTGCATCAACTGGGTCTGCCTGTTCAATGCATACACAAAAAGCATCACATGTTTTACAAGCCATGGGTTTTTCACATGAACAGATTACAGGTTCATTAAGATTGACAGTTGGTTTATTCAATAATTCACAAGAAATAGATGAAACAGTGAATATCTTAAAAAAAATAATTGAAGAACTCCGTTTGGTTTCACCCTTTAAAGAAAAATATCAATTTCTATCTAAAACCTAAATATATTGTCGAAATTTATTTTTTGTACCAAGTGTTGTTATTATAATACCTATTACTAGAATCATAATTGTGATTGCACCAAATTCTGGAATTATAGTGGTGCCTATTATTTTAATATCTGAATCACCTTGTTCAAAATTGATCGTAATTTTTCTTAAATTAGAATTTGTCATGTCCTCTTTATACAGTACTTGAATTTCATTTACTAATACTATAAATTCGATATCTGACTTATTTTGTTCTTTTGCATCTAATGCTTCTCTTGGAATCTCTAGTAATAGAGATCCTTTTTCTGTAGATTCAATTGTCACCACTAATGCATAATTATCCGGATCTATTTTTATATCCTTTAGTATTCCTCCAGTTATACTGTATCCTACATCAAATGTACCATAACTACCTGCGTTCACTTCGAATGTTTTTGTTTTAGGCGATTCACCTGTTTTTTGTAAAAAATTAAATGTCGTTTCTGCAATATTTCCTTCACCAAACAATACTCTGATAGTATATTCGCCTGAGTTAGTCCATAAAGGACCCGATGCATTTATTGTACTTGAATAACTACCATCTTGTGCTACTGTGATCTGTCCGATATCTATTAAATTACCTTGGTTGAAAAGTTGCATTGTAACAGGAGTTCCAACTATTACAGTTTCTACTTTCCCTGAAATTATTATGATGTCTCCTTCATTATAGGAACTACTATCTGTCTTTACCGAAATCAGGGGAATATCTTCTGCAAAAACTGACGGCGTAAAAACAACCAACAAAATTAACAATCCAAAAATAACATGACTTTTCACAAAATTCATCTTTGTATGATTATATATTTCTCTTACTATCTTAAAATGAAAAAATGAAAAAAGTTGTGAATTTAGTATCTTGGTATAATGCTTAGTCTTGATTTTGCAGAGATTGCAACTATTGATATGATTGCTACTGCTAGAATCATGGCTGTTATTGCACCAAATTCTGGGATTACCTTCGTACCTATTATTTCAATTTCGCCAGTACCTGCTGGAAACATTACGGTCACTTGACCGTCACTTATTTCTACATCATCCCACTGTTGTCCATCAACAAGTACCATGAAAATACCGTCAAGAACTGATTTTGCTGGGTTTAATGTGAATACTCCGTTTTCATTTGCACTGATTCTAACAATAAGTGAATTACTATTGGAATTGACACTTACGCCAATTACTTTTCCGCCTGAAATACTGTATGGTACACAATTACCTTCTACATCTATTTCTGAAGAGCCACAATTGGATGAGCCGGTTGAAATTTCACCTGTTAGTTCAACAAATAATTTGTTGCTTTTTGAAGCAGTCCCGTAACTGACTTTAATGGTGTAGGTACCGTTTTGTTTCCATATTTCACCTCCTGTGTTGAGAGTTGTTCCAAAACTACCGTCTTTGGCAACGTCTAGTTGGGCAATTGTAACGACAGAATGTATTGGACTAACAACAGTAAGTGTTACTGGAAATCCAGAAAGATTTGCTACTCGACCGTATACTGTAATTGTGTCACTGTGATCATAGCTTGTTTTATCTGTCCAGATGGATATTGGAATGTCAGTAGGTAACATTGGACTTCCTACCATTATTCCGCTGTCTCTAGCAGATTCGCCAACCATGTCTTGAGCATATGCTGATGACATAACTAAAGTACTGACTGTAGTTAAAATAGCCAGTAATACGAACGACGTACGGTTGTTCATCATGATTGCAAATTAAATTCGTCTCTATTTATGTATATTTAAAACCTATACTGTAAGTTATACAGAATCTTAAAAAATGAAAAAAAGTTGTGAATTTAGTATCTTGGTATAATGCTTAGTCTTGATTTTGCAGAGATTGCAACTATTGATATGATTGCTACTGCTAGAATCATGGCTGCTATTGCACCAAATTCTGGGATTACAACACCGTCTTTTATTCCAACTTCAATAGAATGCTTGTATTTAGGATCATCACCTTGCTGGGCTACAATCGTGTAGTTACCATCTTGTTTCCATAATGGACCTCCAGTTTTAATTTCTTTGACAAAGTGACCCATTGGATCATTTGAATCTGGATAAAATTGGTCAACAACAACTACGTTTGCATTTGGTGATATTACTTTTAATGTAATGTTACTATCACTGTCTGTAGTTCCTGCTATTTTGATTATGTCGGATCCTGCTATTGAATTTGCTTCTTTAATGAACAAGCCCTTGGCCACTGTAGGTTTTGGTCCTAAAACTCCAACTCCTAAACTAGATTCAGATGTTGAAGTTTCTTTTGTCATGCCATTATTCACTTCAACACTAATTTTTAGAGTGTAGATTGAATTAGTGTGTATGCTTTGCATTGCTTGAATTGTATAGAACCCATTTTCTACCCACTTCGGACTTATTTTTAATTCTGTAGCAAAATCGCCTTTTGCATCAGGTGTTACTTGAGCAACAGCAACTACATTATTTCCACTTGGAGATGTAACTCTAAATGTAACATCTGTAATTTGTGATGTTGTATGACCACTAACCGATATGGTATCTGATCCTTCTGATGCTATAGCTGAAATTGCCATTCCTCGACTTTGAGCAAAAGCATCCTGTTGAATTGAAGTTATTGAAATTAATGACAATGCTATTAGGGCAAGTGCCATCGATGTTGTCGAAGGTTTAAAATTCATCCTATTTCAACATCAACTTTCTTGTTATTTATGTATATTTAAAAATAGAAAAAAAGATGAATTTAGTATCTTGGCATAATACTAAGTCTTGATTTTGCAGAGATTGCAACTATTGATATGATCGCTACTGCTAGAATCATGACCGCGATTGCACCAAATTCTGGGATTACAAATGTACCAATTATCTCGATCTGTTCAGCACCTGCTGGGAATTCTATGTATAGTGTTCTATCCGTAGCTGTTGTTTCTATCTCATCATATACGGATGCTTCCTCGCCGTCAACTAAGACAATGAACGAATCATCATTTCCACCCTTCTTTGCATCGATCACAGATCTTGGTAATGTAATGGTTAGTGAACCGTCCTGTGTTGCGTTGATTGCTATAATTAATGACGTCGAGTCTACATTAGGTGTGATGCTAAGAAGCTTTCCGCCGGTTATCTTATAGTTGACCATTAAGTCAGTACCTGTAACTTTTATCGAAGTTCCATGTTGTGATTGAACTGAACCCGGGAAGGTAAATGTAGTTTGAGCTGTACGATTCGGAGTTCCGTACTGTACGTCGATAGTATATGTTCCACCCATTGTCATAAGTGGACCACCCAAAGTTAATTCAGTGCTGTACTTGTTGTCTGGGCTAATGTCGATTTGTTCAATTGTTACTACGTTGCCATTTGGTGCTACCAATGTAAGACTAATAGGAAATCCTGAAAGAAGTTCTCTTACTTCTCCAGTTACTAAGACTTTATCACCGTCTAAATATGATGTCTTGTCTGTAGTAACAGTGACTGGATTTGCTACTTGTCCAAAAACTGGTGATATTCCAATACTTGCAATAATAATTGCAGATAAAATAAACACCGATAGATGGGTTTTCATTATTTTTACGCCTAAATTTAACCTATTTAAGGTTGTGAAAAATATTATTGACTAAAAACAAAAAAGACTGATTTTTCTGCCTAATTTCAGATTAGATATATATTAACCTGAACATGATTTTTTTCAGTTTGTGTGTATTGTTTACTGTTACATTTGATGTTCTTCATGGATGGTTTGTAAATGGCAACTAAGAAAAATCAAGTTCTTGTACCTGACCATATCTATGTTCCAAAACATGAAATAATTTCAAAGCAAGAAGCTGAAGAAGTTTTAAAAAAATACAATTGCAAACCTACTGAACTCCCACTAATTTTTGTAAATGACCCTGCAATATTGGGATTAGGTGTTAAACCTGGTGATATGATAAAAATCACAAGAAAAAGTCCAACTGCTGGTGAGAGCCTTTACTATCGATATGTGGTGGAAGTTTAGATGGCAGATCCCTCAGTTAAACGCTGGCCTGTAATTCAAGATATATTAAAGCGTGAGGGTATTGCGCGTCAACATCTCAATTCATTTGATGAATTTTTAGAAAGAGGACTTCAAAGTATTATCAATGAAGTTGGACAAATAGAAATTGAAAATGCAGAATATCCATACAAAATTCAACTGGGTAAAGTTAAACTTCAACAACCACGAATGATGGAACTTGATGGTTCTATCACTCATATTACTCCAGCTGAAGCCAGATTAAGAAACGTCTCTTATTCTGCCCCTGTTATGATGGAGGCAAGTGTTGTGGAAGATGGAAAAATCTTGGAATCTAGATTTGTCCATATTGGCGATGTACCAGTAATGGTAAAATCAAACGCCTGTATTCTACATAATTTTTCAACCCAAAAACTGATTGAACATGGAGAGGATCCAAATGATCCAGGTGGTTATTTTATTATTAACGGTTCTGAAAGAGTTATTGTAGGACTGGAAGATCTTTCGTACAACAAAATTATTGTTGATAGAGAGGCTGTTGGTGGAAACACCGTTTTCAAAGCCAAAGTGTATTCTTCTATTGTTGGCTATCGTGCAAAATTAGAACTCGTTATGAAAAATGATGGTCTTATTGTAGCTAGAATTCCTGGCTCTCCTGTGGATATTCCAGTTGTTACTTTGACAAGAGCTCTTGGATTGGAATCTGATAGAGAGATTGCAGCGGCGGTTTCACTTGTAGATGAAATTCAAAATGAATTGGAAGGTTCATTTGAAAAAGCAGGTGTTGTACCTACATCAAAAGATGCAATTGTTTACATCAGTAAAAGAATTGCACCTGGAATGTTAGAAGAATTTCAAATTAAACGCGCAGAGACACTTTTGGATTGGGGGTTATTGCCACATTTAGGTAAACATCCTGAAAATAGAAAAGAGAAAGCTCAATTCCTAGGTGAAGCTGCATGTAAATTACTAGAGCTTAAACTGGGTTGGATCTCTCCTGATGATAAAGATCATTATGGAAATAAAGTAATTAAATTTGCAGGACAGATGTTGGCAGATCTTTTCAGAACTGCTTTTAGAAATCTAGTTCGAGATATGAAATATCAGCTTGAAAGATCAGGACAAAAAAGAGGCATAAACGCAGTTGCTGCGGCGATCCGTCCTGGAATTATTACTGATAAATTAAACAATGCTATTGCAACAGGAAATTGGGGCAGGGGACGTGTAGGTGTGACGCAATTGCTTGATAGGACAAATTATCTATCCACAATTAGTCATCTTAGAAGAATTCAATCCCCACTAAGTAGAACTCAACCGAACTTTGAGGCAAGAGATTTACATGCTACACACTTTGGAAGGATCTGTCCAAGTGAAACTCCTGAAGGCTCTAATTGCGGTCTTGTGAAAA
>JAEMQG010000102.1 GCA_022758935.1 Candidatus Nitrosopumilus sp.
CATCCTCAACTTTAAAATCTAAATTTTTTAGAATTTTTGCAGCTCCACTTCCTGTTACAAATTTTGTTGTTATGTTTTCAAAATTATTTGCAATAGCAATGTCTCTTGTTGCATGACCTAATCCTATAGGACTAGAAAAAAAATCTAAATCAACCATACTTGTATAAAATTTTGATCAAATTTCTAGATTGTCACTTGTCTCAAAGTTTAAATGGTTTTCATCAAGGAATGTTTCTGGGCTCATGGTCCAGATCGGTTATGACGTCGCCCTTACACGGCGAAAATCCAGGGTTCAAATCCCTGTGGGCCCATACCAATCATGTCTATAGGTAAATGGATCATTGATATGAATAAATTGTTAGTGAGCATTATTAGTAAAATCACATATCTAGTACAACATGAAAGATAACAATAGTAATCAAAAACAATCTTCGCAAGAAGATCTAGTCCACCGATGGACTGCAAACGAGACTGTGGAAGCCATCCAAAACGTCTCAAAAAACATCAGAGAGTATTCATCAAAAATGAGAGAAACCATGAAAACTCTTCGTGAAAGTGGTGCCATCCCAGAGATGGCCGATGCAATACGTGAAGCTTCATTTGCTGTTCGTGATACTGTAAATGACATTAACGAAACAACAAAAGAGCTGAAAAGAAAAGGAGCTGTAGTTGAGACTGCAAGTGCCATTGAAAACACCTTGAAATTTGCAGAAGCATCTGCAGCAACTGTAAAAGAGATTGCAACTGATGCTGGCAAAGCATCTCCTCATACAACAAAGGCAATACACGACGGAGTTGACATTGTCAAAAAGAAAACAAGCCATGTGACTGGCAAAGTCATAAAAGATCTCAAAAACAAAGTTGGTGCCAAATGAAATACAATTCAGCAAATGTAAAAACAGAACAGAAATTGATACATTTGGTACCTCTAATTTCTTATTCTGCAAAGATTAGCTTATTTGCCCACTTACTAGATGTAATAATTAAAACAGGCAGGTATTTTCCTGTCATTTCTATTTGCTTAACAGGGCTAAATCTCTTACTTGCTGTAAATGACTTTCTTACAAATAATATTGGATTTGCTATTCTAAACTCGATGTTTGTAATTGGCGGCTTGATCTTTGTCATACAAATGCATCTGACAAAGTCTCATCATGTGAATGATGTTCCAGCTAAAATAGAATAGATGCTATTTTAATTTATACAGTTGACATACTATGGAAGAAAAAAAACCAAGCAAGTTAAGTGAAATCAGGGCTACTGCTTTTGATGCAGTAGAAATAATACGTCAGATTGGCACTCCGGGAGTTCTAGAATCATTGACCAACGTTAAAGAGACTGCCTCCAAGTTAAACGAGATAATTCAAGGCCTCCAAACGCCAGAAATGGTAAAGAACATTGAAAATTTTCGTATAATTTCTGAAAACATCAATGATACGGCAACAAAGATGCAAAATATTGCAAGGGATCTCAAGGAAACAGGCGTA
Organism: Candidatus Nitrosopumilus sp.; assembly: GCA_022758935.1. Taxonomy (GTDB): domain Archaea; phylum Thermoproteota; class Nitrososphaeria; order Nitrososphaerales; family Nitrosopumilaceae; genus Nitrosarchaeum. The sequence continues at coordinate 1,488 of JAEMQG010000102.1, forward strand.
ATTAACAAAACTACCTCTCTAATAGACTCTGCCAAAAAAAAGATTGATTCATTTGACAATGGTGAAAACGGCATAAGCGGCAAGGACATTCACAATGTGATTGTTTCCACTCAGGAAATGTTTTCATCCATTAAAGGCCTGGTAAATGAAATCACAGAAACTGTATCATCTTCTAAAAAATCTGACACAATAACAAATGTTCAAGAAACAATCAGGGGAGCATCAGAGATTTACAAGACAGTTGCATCATCTGTTTGATAATTTCAGAATTTTGTTAGATAATATGAGTATGTTTTACACCCAACTGTACCTTTTATTCCCCAACTTAGTATTCGAGTCTCTGTGGACCATACATCCTGATGAAAAAGAAACAAAAGAAATACAAAATTTTACTTAATCATGCAAAAGAATTTCGTGATCAATTAGCTAAAAAATAAAATCAGTGTACTGTTATTCAGTAGTTTCTCTGATCAATTCAGAAAGTTGTCTGCCTTTTCCTTGAGGCAGTGCTGTTATTCCACCAATCAAACTTTCAGTTACAATGCCTTTGCCCGCAAGTACTTTAACAGCCATCAACGAAGTATTTCCAGCCATGCAAACCAGCAACGACTTGCCCTTAGACCCTTGCAGATCTTTGCTTAGCTCTTCTGGAATTTGTTGTGTTGCTAATAGTTGCTCCACGGTTCTTGCCTTTGGCACAGAAATCTTGCTTTTATCAATGCCGAGAGATTTTGCAATTAGATTAATTCCTTCTTCGCGTGGAGTATACTGGGTATGAATCCAGATTACTCTATCATAGTCGACTACGTTTGATACAGCTTCTTGCAGAGAAACCTGAGTACGATTATGCTTCTTTGTCATCTCTTCCAGATTCTTTTTGTACTTTTGTATTCCATCAGCAATTATTACGACAAACTTTCCACCGCCGCCAAAGTTTGCCATCTGTATTACCGCATAAAGTGCAAGAGCGCTACTTTCGCCTATGTCATAACCTTTGTCTACAAAAAACTTTAGAAGAAATTTTGCCTGCTCAAAATCCACTTCATGTTGTCCAGCATATATCTCAGGTTCATATAATTTCAAGCCAGCTGCCTTGTCTTTTGTCCTAATTCCTGCAACATCTTGATTACTAGGTGGAAATACTACATGGAGTGACTTTTTTCCATATTTTTCAGACAAGTATCTACTCAAGCCACCAGACGTGCCACCAGTACCAAAGGTACAGACAATTCTAAAGTCTGCCAGCGAATTTCCTTTTTCATGTAATTGTTGGTCTATCTCAACTGCGGTAACAGTTCTATGTACATCAACGTTCAGTTCGTTGTCATACTGTTCTGGGCAGAAACATCCGTAGATCTTGGCAAGAAACTTTGCCAAATTTATGATGTCTTGGCTAGCTAAAAGCGATTGTACCTCAGAACTTGCTTTATCAAAAATGACAGGGTCAAACCCAAGCTCAGATAATTGTGAGCGAATATTAGCGGCAGTTGCTTTTGTAGCCAAAAGATTTGGGTTGTCTTTCATTCCTGGAGCAGGGCAGATGTCCATATCAAGATTAATGATACGTATATTCTCGTTTCTCAACTCCTCAAAGACTCCCTCTTGTAGCTTTCTTGAGACAAGCGTAACTACACCTAGCCCAAGTTTAGATAATTGCCCAAGGGCTATCCCAAAGTTGCCTGAGGTGGCCTCGATTATTGTCTGTCCACTCCTAAGCTTCCCTGTAACAATGGCGTCATGGATAATGTGGACCGCAGGCCTGACTTTAATCGAGCCTGTTAGCAAGTTAGAATCAAACTTGCCGAAAACTTTTAGATCTGTATTGGCAAGATTCAGGTTGTACACGTTTTTTGCACATTCTTTCAAATCTTCAGTAATATCAATCAGCGGTGTTGCGTTGACAACCTTTGCTTCGCCATGTTTCTCTTCCAAATGAGGAACCTTACTCCATATCTCTTGTTGAAAGTGCTCAAGCAGAATGTTGTCAATGTTACTACCTTTAGTTACTTCCGGCAATCCTTCTCTACATTGTCATCTGATGCAATCTCATATAAAATATCTGATAGGCTCCATCCGATCCACCTACTATTTGGGTCCAAAATTAAGACCATATGGTACTCATCCCATCTGGTTCGAATCTTTTTTGAAAGTCAAAAATATTAGCAACAATCATATCATAATTTTGCTGTCCACAAAAATTCTTGCTGCAATTGATGAATCAGAATCAGCAAAAAAGACGTTTGAAGAATCAATTTACCTTGCACAAAAATGCAATTCAAAATTAGATGTGGCACATGTTGTATAATATGAGTTGGGCGGTGATAACGCAACAACGTTTGAACTAAAGATGAGCACAAACGGTAGCAGTATGCTAATTTCTCACTAAACAATTATGAGAGAAAATTTTCTTCTTAAAGTATTGTCTATCAGTATCTGTTAAACATGTAGATCTGAAAACACTTAAAGTAAAATCTTCCAAAAATGATTTTTTTCCATACATATACCCTCTAAGAAATGAATAATTTTGAGCATAAATCAAATCATTTTCTTCATGAAGACAGAACCGTAATAATAAATTGATTGTATTTGAAACACTCCAGATTTTGTTATCTTTACACGATAATTTATTTTGCAACAATTGAATTTCATCATAAACATGATTAGGAAAAATAATCGTGGCATATTTTATTTTTTGAGACACTATAAAGTATTTGAAAAAATTGTATATTACAACTAGTTAGCTGTGTTGATAATTTTTTAGCAATGATGTGAAATCAATATTTTGTGTAATATGTGAATATGATTCATAATGACAGAAAATGGAAGAAAAATTCGAGAACATTTAGAAAGATACCAAAATGACTTGTCATTAGGATTTGAAGAATGTAGTCACAGATATTCACGAAACGGAACTATTTCATGCATAAAATGTGGCAAAATAAAACATTCAATAATTTTTCACCAAATTCATGACCCCATACAAGATTACACAGTCAACGAAAAAATAAATCTGTTATAACAAAGAAAAATTTGATGATCTAATATGTACATCTCTCTCTAGTCTCAAAATATTTTGATTAAATATCCGAGAAAACAACTCAAGATATGTCAAATTCTGTACTTGCCAAAAAATCCGGCGTCATTCTGGCATTTGTCTTGTTCTCATTTATCTTTCTTGGGATAATTTTTTCGTTAACTAGTGATCTTGCTGTAAAAGCTGGAAGTGATTTTTCGTATTCATCTTGGTTGGAATAATCTAATATCAATGACCGGATTGCCTGTTGAATTTCACATAGGACAACACATTCATCAAAATCCATATAATTTTACAATACCTAATGGGCTTTTGAGCAGAATCCTAATCAGTTTGAGTCATGAAAGTACAAGTTCTTACCACTCCTGGATGCTCAAGATGTATTGTTCTTGAGATGTTAGATCAATTAGGTATAAAATATGATTTGATTGATGTGACTGAAAAACCAGAATATTTAGAAAAATACCCAATATTTACAGCTCCTGGATTGGTAATTGATGGAAAATTAGAATTTACAGGTTATTCCTAAAAAAGAAGATCTTGAAAAGAAATTCTCATAGTTTCGCGAATGTTTTTTACTCTAGATATGATGGTATTTTTAAATGACTGATTACTCTATGAATGAAAAAATGATCCTTGTGCAATACGCAATTAAAAAATATGAAAATGAAGAAACTATAATTGAAAAATTAAAGATAATTTTATCAGAAAAAGATATTCAAAGAAATCTTGACACATTAATTGGAACCCAAAGAGTACGAAGAATAGGACCTGAAATACTTCAAAACAATGAAAGTCATACTGAAATTCCTGATTTACCAGATAATCTAAAGCTAATAGTTGAACAACTTTAGACTTTGGAAATTCTTTTTAACATGATACCAAGAAACCCTGTGATGTAAATTGTTAGAAGAAATCTTTGGTCAAATTGGTGATTTTATTCCTGCAATTCTTGCTGGATTTGGATTAACACTTGGGATTCAACATGCTTTTGAAGCAGATCATATAGCTGCAGTAACTACACAGATCACAAATTCTAATACCATTCAGTCAAAAAAACAACTTGTCAAATCCAGTTTAACAAAATCCTCATTACTTGGTGCATTTTGGGGAGCTGGACACACAACTACTTTGATTCTTGTTTGTTTGTTAGTTTATGGTTTTACATTTACAATACAAAAAGAAGTTTTTTCTGGATTTGAGTTTTTAGTTGGATTGATGTTGATTTTATTGGCAATTACAAGAATTACAAACAAAAGCATTCTAAAAATTAAACATAGACATCCTCATTCACATAGAGACGGCTCAATTCATTTTGATGAACACAATCATGATGATAAGAACCACTCACATAATCATAAATCATATCTAATTGGAATGATTCATGGCCTTGCCGGAAGTGGAACATTAATCGTTATGACTTCTGGAGTGATTCATAGCCTAACAACAGCTTTGATGTTTATTGGTATATTTGGAATAGGTTCAGTTATTGGAATGTCCTTAATTGGAGGATTGATAGGTATTCCATTTGGTTTATCAAATAATATCAAAGCTAAAACAATATTGAGGTACTTGACAGGCTCTTTTAGCTTTGTCTTGGGCATGACAATTTTATATCAAATTGGAATTATAGAAAATTTATTTAGCTTTTAAAAAAATATGAATATGGGTTATTACTCTACCCATACTTTCTTGGTGCCTTTTTGTGTGGTACCCCAATGACCGTTTGCATGATCTTTTATTTTGTGCATCGAAAATATGATGCTAGGTATTAACGGTCTACCTGCAGTTTGAATGGCTTCAATTCCTAATCCTTCTTTTGTCTTTTCAACTGCCATCATCACATTGATAACATCGCCAGCATTGAAGTTCATCATAGTTTGATTAACTACGACGTTTTTGGCCTGATTGCTACTAAGAACAGTACGTACGTTGGAATTTGCAATATCTTGATCATTCTTTCGTAGCCAAAAGTCAACGTATCTAGACTCGTTGCCAGTTGTTCGCCCTATTTGAGGGGCAGCTATTACCACATAGGTGCCTGGCTCTATAACTTTAATGTCACCAGGACTGTCTGCAGAATGTTCTATTCCCGATATTGCATCATTTTGATTCATTGTCACTTTTACAGGTTCTGTCGTATCAGGTCTTTGGTCTTGGGTGCTAATTATTTGCGCAAATTCTATAGTCATTATTAGTAATATACCATAGTTGCACATATGGTCTAGTTAGCTGCAATTATAATATTTTAGTTGGATTGTAAACTGATCATATCATATTTTTATCAGGTATTAACTTAAGGATTTAGGAAAAATTAAGGATCTTCAATTAATTCCAACAGATTCTGACACAATAATCATTGCTACAAAGGTGATTATGGAACATTTTGGTCTTGCTAGATGCAGCATGTGTGGATTTGTAACTTACCATGAAGACCTTGTAGATCATGAACGTGCGCATGGAATTCAGTTAATGTAATTAATCATAATTCTATCTAACAGATATCTGGATAATCCTAGTATAGATTATGTGCATTAATTTCAATATAGAATTAGATTTAGACAATATTTGGTTCAAATTTGTTTAGGTACATATAGCGTGGAGAATATAGTTAGGGTTGAAGATTTTGCACTATTTCAGTCTAAGAATACGAAGTGTCAATGAATCCATAAAATACTAAAAAAAAGAGTGGAAAAAGTTAAGACTGAGATTTTGCCCAGCCACGTTCAATCAATTTTTGTTTGGTTTCTGGGGTTACACATGCTGGAGAGCCATCATATTTAGTGATGAAAATTAATGATTCTTTACATTGAATTTCATTATCTAAGATACCAATTTTGAATTGTTTTAGTGGTGATAAAGAATCAAGTTCTTGTATAGTTTTTTTAAAATCCTCGTAGTCCCTCAGGACGCATAATTTCTGGATGCTGTTTCATCCATTCTATTTTATCTAACATTTCTTGTTTGTCTTGTGGAAATGTGCCCTTGATTGTATATGCGTTTGATCCATGATTTGCCCTGAAGATTATCTCTTCTTTGGTTTCTATCTGGCTGATTAAATCATACAACTCTTTTAGAGATTCATCATCATTAATTTGAATAAATGGTTCACCAAATTTTTCCAAAAATTCTTGTTTGATTCCGTTTTCTAAATAGAGAGTTAGTGCTCCTACATAATTAGGAGAACAAGCACTAATTACTTCTGCAGTTCCTCTAATGTGTTCTTTAGAATAAGTTCTTCCACCTAATCCCAAAATTATCATACAAGACATAATGTAGCCTGCATCTTTTGCCTTGTTGACTGATTTGGTAATTGTTTTTGAAATTGCTCCTTTTGTTACTTTTTTTAAAACAATATCTGAACCACTTTCAATTCCCAAGTAAAGCATGTCCAATCCCGCATTATGCATTTTCTTTAATTCATCTGTAGTTTTCTTTAAAATATTCATAGGCATTGCATAACAAGAAATTCTTTCAAGGCTTGGAAACTTTTCATATAGATATTTTACAATTTTAACAATATATTCTGCATCAAGATTTAATGCGTCACCATCTGCCAAAAAGATTTTTCTCGTATCAGGTAATTGTTTTGCCATTAGATCAATTTCTAATTTTACTTCATCCCATGGTTTCTCTGAATACTGTTTTGATCTATACATGTCACAAAAAGAACATTCGTTAAAGGAACAACCCAATGTAACTTGAAAAATTAATGATCTTGCCTCTGAAGGAGGTCTGTACAATGGACCATCATA
>JAEMQG010000046.1 GCA_022758935.1 Candidatus Nitrosopumilus sp.
AATCGATCGGATGGATTTTCCTTTCCTAAAAGTTTCCCAATAAAGGATTTGTTTGAAACAGAAATGAGAATTGGATATTGTTGCTTAATTGATTTTAAATTTTTAATAACGACAAGATCTCTTTCCAACCAATCAGTTTTAATTTTTGTAAAAAAAGAGCCTTTAGCAGATTTTCTAAAAAAACCAACAGCAGGATCCAAGACAATTTTATTGGATGGAATACCAGCAATTTTTGCAATTTTTATGCTGTCTTTTAAAAGACTTTTAGTCGATGTAACATAATTACCAGATACAACTTTGGAATCAAATGCGCACAAAATAAGTGATGGTCCATATTCTTCAATAACATCAATCATTTTATCATCATATTTCAATCCAGAAATATCGTTGATTATTTCAATGCCGCATTCTAATGCAACTTTTGCCACATTTGCTCTGCATGTATCAACAGATATTGGGAGATTGGATATGTTTTGAATGATTTTAATTGCATCAAGAATTCTTTTAGATTCTGTTTTTTCAGATACTGATGTTGATAAATAGGGTGCAGTTGACATCCCCCCTATATCAATAAAATCAGCTCCATCAATTTCCATCTGTTTTACTGTGTTTGTGATCTGTTGTTTTGTTGTTTTTATTGATTTTTTGTAAAAAGATTCAGGACTAGTATTTAAAATTCCCATTATTTTGACTGAATTTTTTCCTCCCACACCTACATTCCCAAGCTTAGTCACATGGTTTATCATAAACCAGACTAATTTGAGTCATATGATGATTTCAGGTTGGAATAAAAAATATTCAGAAATATTAAAGGAATTCAAATACAATGAAAAACAAGATGCAGAGTCTGCAATTATTTTAGATTCTATTTTAAGGGAATCCGTATCTATTAAAAAAATAAATAATTTGATAAAAGGAAAAACAGTTTTTGTAGTAGGGGCAGGACCTTCGTTGTCTTTAGCAATTCCAGTATTGAAAAATTTTAAAACAACATTAAAAATAGTTGCCGATAGTGCAGTAAAACCATTAGTTGAAAATGGAATTAAACCAGACATTGTTGTTACAGATTTGGATGGAGATAAGGATTCATTGTTAAGAGTTGGAAAAACAAATTCAATTTTTGTTGTTCACGCCCATGGAGATAATATAGCAAAATTATGTCTTGCAGAAAATTTTAAAAATTGTGTCGGCACTACACAAACAAAATCATTTAAAAACATACAAAATTTTGGAGGCTTTACTGATGGAGATAGGGCTGTTTTTCTTGCAAGTTATTTTGAAGCAAAAAAAATTATCTTGTTTGGAATGGATTTTGGAAAAAGAATAGGGAAATATTCTCAAACAAAACCTAGGGATAGAAAAATAAAATTAAGAAAATTAAGAAAAGCAAAATTACTGCTAGAATGGTTATCAAAAAAAACAAGATCGCAGTTATTTACAACATCGACTCCAATGACAGGATTTAAGAAAATATCTTATCGAGAACTAGATATCATAATTACCTAGAATGCATTTAATACCCATATTATTATAAAATAAATTATGAAGTTCTCAGAGGAGCAAATACGGGATATCATTGCTTTGAAAGATAATTTGATCGAGCAAATTGATAAGCATCAAAATGCTATAGAAATGTTAGAAAAAAATTTGACAATTCTGGATCTAGTGTTAAAGGAATCAAGTTTTACAAAAGCCTCTTTTCTTAAAGTAAAAGATTTGGATAGACAACCAAAAAATGCATCTGTGTCCACTAAGCCTGAAGAAAACTCAATCCCCATAGCAAGAGGTAATGATGGAAAGATCATTGCAAATGCCTACATCACACCTGATCAAGTTTCAATAGTTTTAGAAGACAATTTGGAAGTAAATGTCGACACACCACCCTTCAGATCATTCTTTCTTGACAGAATTCTTGGAGAGATGAAACGAAAAGATGCTGCAGAGGCTGACAGTGGTAGAATCCAAAAAGAATCAGTAATTGATTATATAATTAATAAAAATGGTTCAGATATTAGAGAAATAATTATCAAGAATTACAGGCAAAAAGAGAGGGTAAATGAAATAATCAACACGGTGGGATGGTCACTTACGCGTATGCTTGAAAACATCAAAAAGTGATTTTATGGATAAAATTATTGTTTTAGATTTTGGGTCGCAATATAGTCATTTGATTTGTAGAAGAATTAGAGAGTTTTCTGTATATGCTGAACTTGTTCCTTTCGATGTTAGTGTTGAGGAGTTACAAAAACACAATCCCAAAGGGATAATTTTTTCTGGAGGGCCATCAAGTGTGTATAACTTGGGTGCCCCCGTTCCAGAAAATAAAATTTATGATATGAATTTGCCCCTGTTAGGGATTTGTTATGGACATCAATTAATTGTAAACAAATTTGGAGGTAAAGTAAAAAGAGCTAACAAAGAATATGGTTCATCACTATTAACAATTGACAGTAATGATGATCTTCTAAATGGAATTGGTGAATCTATTAGGGCATGGATGAGTCATGGTGATGAAGCAGAACAGATTCCACCGGGATTTAGAGTAATTGGACACACTGAAAAAGCCAAAGCTGCCGCGATTGCATCATATGAAAGATCAATTTATGGAATTCAGTTTCATCCAGAGGTTGTTCATACGGAGCAAGGAACAGAAATTCTCAAGAATTTTGTTTTGAAAGTTTGTAGGGCTAAACAAGATTGGACTATGGAGGGATTTATCGATAATGCAGTAGAAAAAATTTCAAAAATTAAAGGAAATGTCTTGTGTGGGGTCAGTGGCGGAATAGATTCAACCGTAACAGCTTTGTTGATTCATAAGGCTATTGGCAATAGACAAAAGTGTGTTTTTGTAAATAATGGTCTTTTGCGATTAAATGAAGAGAATGAAATTGAAGAAATGTTCAAAAATAATTTTCATGTAAATTTTACATCAGTAAATGCTGCTCAAACTTTTTTAGCCAAATTAAAGGGTGTAGAAGATCCAGAGAAAAAAAGAATGGTTGTCGGCGAAGAATTTATTCATGTTTTTACTGAATTTGCAGAAAAGAATGGGCCCTTCAAATGGCTTGCACAGGGCACGTTGTATCCAGATGTAATAGAAAGTGGAGTTTCAAAGGGGCCAGCAGCGGTCATAAAATCTCATCATAATGTAGGAGGGCTTCCAGATTGGCTTGATTTAGAAATACTGGAGCCATTGCGTGATCTATACAAAGATGAAGTAAGAAAAATTGCTAAAATTTTAGGAGTTCCAGAAAAACTTTACATGCGTCATCCATTCCCTGGACCTGGACTAGCTGTAAGAATTATTGGTGAGGTTACTCCAACAAAACTTCAGATATCAAAAATGGCTAGTAAGATAGTAGAAGATGAATTGATTGCAGCTGATCTTTACGGTAAAGTGTGGCAGGCATATGCAGCTGTAGGTGATGATAAAGCAGTGGGAGTAGTTGGAGATGAAAGGAAATACGGAAATATTGTAATGGTCAGAGTAGTAGACTCGATTGATGCAATGACAGCAGATTGGACCAGATTACCACATGGATTACTAGAAAAAATAAGCAATAGGATTACAAATGAAATAGAAGATGTCACATGGGTCACATATGCAATTTCAAGTAAACCTCCTGCAACAATAGAACCACAGTAAAAAGAGAGAATCGCATCTTTTCATTAAAAATTAGTTCGGGTCTCATCTACTTGGTTAATCATTTTTACATTTTTCTTCAATTATTTGTTATTAATTGGATCAAGTATTGTTGAAAATATGGGTTTTAACTATTTTCAGCTAGAATGGTTATTTTAATCCAAGAAACATGAAATTATTCTCACACTTGATGTTTAAAAGACTATTTTAATACAAATTGGCATTATTGAATTTATGGTAAAAATCCCAAACGATATAAGAGAATTCATTGAAGAGCAAGGAATTTTTGTGGTGGGTACTATGGGATTAAATAATTTGCCGAATGTTTCACCTAGAATTTTTTTCAGAGTTGATGAAAATGCAATATATTGGCTTGATTTTTTTAAACATAAATCCTACAAGAATATTCAAATAAATCCTTGGGTTACAGTTTCCGTTTTTAACAAAGATGATTTGAAAGGATTTCAATTCCGAGGAATTGTAAGTTATATAGAAAATGAATCGGTAAAATCAAAAATTAGGGAATCAATTATTAAAAAAACATTAGAAAAAAATTCATCAGAAAAAATAAAAAAACTCAGTGAGAAAAAAGAAGCTCAAGTAATTCAATTTGAACCAAAAGTATGTTATTCTCTAAATCCAGAGGAGTTTAGTGATATGTACATAGGATCAGATATTGATTCTACAAAATTGTTTCAAAAGTAATCAATTAATAATCTAATTTTTTTGAGATGTTATGGGTTTTCATGTATTTGATACATATGTCAAAGGAAAAAATGGACAGACCATGCATTTCGATGTAGTAACTGACAAAAACGATACAGAAAAAGCTGTGTCATTCGCAAAAGAATGGTTGAAAAGCATCGGAGAAAAAGACGCCATAATAACTGCAAAAGAATGTAGATTTTGTCATACACAATCTGTTTCTAAAGAAATTGAGATCGAAATAATGACAGATGGTTATTTTATTGTAAAGATGGAAGGTTGCCCAGAATAAGATTTGAATGATAATGCACGCGATATGGCTTACTTTTTCTAAAAATGATAGAGATTATCTGAAAAAGATCATAGATGGTCTTGCAAAAAAATATCAAGCCCCAAAATTTGAACCGCATATCACTGTGTATGGATTGATAGCCTCAAAAATAAGCCTGATCGACAATATTGTCAAAGAAGCGTCACTGAATTGCAATTCATGTATAGTTAAAAAATCAAAAATTTTACAATCTGAGGAATTATGGAAGACAGCATACATAGAATTAGAGATGAATAAACAATTAGAGGTAATTTATGAAAATCTTGAAAAACATTTTGCAAAAATTGTAAAATATGAATTTAGGCCACACATTAGTCTGATTTATAAAATCTTGTCATTGGAAGAAAAAATCAAGATCATAAATGAATTAGATATAAAAAAAGAATTCACCATAAACAAACTGGTAATACAAAAATTCTTCCCAGATATTAAAAAATGGGAAATTATAAAGAAATACAATCTAATGTGACAAGAAATTATACACGAAGGTAAAATATGTAATATATTCACAAAATTTTGAAGTTAAATCAATTATTTCATTGATGAATTAATTATATTGGATTTTACAGTAACGCTGCACCAAAAACTCCCGCCGAGTCACCTAATTTGTTCTTTAGAATTGGAGTATCAACCATATCTGAAAAAACCTTGTGATATACAGAATCTTTTCCTTGAGTGTATAAAAAATCAATGTTGGATAAACCACCTCCTAAAACGATCACATCTGGATCTAAAATATCAATTACATTTGCCAATCCAAATCCAAAATTTTTCAGAAATTCATCCTTCCATTGGTTTGTCTTCAAATTTGCAGTATCTTTCACAATTTCAGGCATGCTTTGTGATTTTCCAGTTAGTTCCTGCCATCGTTTTTCAAGTGCAGGACCACTAATGTATGTCTCAACACAACCTTGTTTTCCACAATAACATTTATTTCCGTTTTGGTATAATGTGTGATGCCCCCATTCTCCAGCAATGTTGGTTCTTCCGCGGTGAATTTTTCCATTAATAATTATACCGCCACCTACCCCGGTACCAATTATTATTCCAAAAACAACACCAAATTCTTTTGCAACACCAAGTGTGGCTTCAGCTATTGCAAAACAATTTGCATCGTTTTCCATGGAGATTTTTGTATCTAGTTTACTTTCTAAATCTTCTATGAAGGGTTTTCCAATTAGACATTGAGTATTACTATTTTTTATCAAACCAGTTTTTTTTGAAATTGCACCAGGAGTACAAATTCCTATAGAGTAATCTTCGATGGCTCCTAAAAGATCTGCAGCAAGTGAATTTATTGTGTCTAGTATTTGATGATAATCACTTTGTGGTGTTGGAACTCTTTTTCTTTGAATTATGTTAAGATTTTCATCTAGTAGAATTGCCTCTGTTTTAGTTCCACCAAGATCAATTCCCAGTCTGTACAACAATGACTTGTAAAATTGGGATTGCTTAAGTTTTATCTAATTATCTTAAGATGTTTATCGTCCCGGTGCACCAGAAACTGCAATCACATCGTCAATTCTAAGAATCATGCACGCAGCTTCTGTCGCAGATTTAATTATCTGTTCTTTTACTGCAAGAGGTTCTACAACATCAATAGCAAACATATCTGTAATTATTGTATTTCTTGCGTCAATTCCTGTCCATTTATGTCCTTGATTTTGTTTTGCCCTGAGTGTAGCCATTGTATCAATAGGATCCATTCCGGCGTTTTCTGCTATCGTGAGAGGAATAATCTCCAATGCCTCAGCATATTTTTTAATTGCTAGTTGTTCTCTACCATCAAAACTGTCTGCCCATTCTTTAAGACTAGATGCAGCATATGATTCTGGTGCGCCTCCACCTGCAACAATTTCTGGTTTTTCAATTACATCTTTTACTACCATGAGAGAATCATGAATTGATCTGTCTACTTCATCGATGACTCTTTGTGAACCACCTCTAATAAGTAAAGTTACAGATTGTGGATTTTTGCATCCTTCAATAAACACCCATTTATCAGATTCAACTTTCTTTTGATGAGCCAAATCTGCAGTACCAAGATCTTTTTCTGTAAGATCATCA
>JAEMQG010000015.1 GCA_022758935.1 Candidatus Nitrosopumilus sp.
GATAATTTTCTATTCAAAGTACAAACATTCAATTAAATCCAAATTTAATAAGGGATGTAATAAATTTCACTACCTATTTGATCAATCGCGATTAACATTGAATAGTACTTAACATGAATGAATTTTTTGTTCTTAGTTATATATGAGACAGTAAAAAACAGATACAAAATATTAGAATAGATATGGACAATTGTTATTAAGAATTAACAATTTGGAGCATTATTCGAATTTAAAATATACTTGTGATAGTATTTCAGACGGGATGTAAATATGAAAGCGATTAGAAAGTTCTCTTGTTTATTCTTGTTTTACAGTCTTTGGTTTTTTTAGTAATGAAGCCACAATAACTGTTGCCAGAATTACAAATACGATAATCAAGGAGGTTATAGTGGGGATAGGATAAAGTTCTGAAATTATCATCTTTGTTCCAATAAATAACAATAGTACGATTAGTCCTGGCTTGAGATAATGGAATTTTTCCATCATACCGCCAATTAAAAAGTACAATGCTCTTAAACCTAAAATCGCAAATACGTTTGATGTGATTACTATGAATGGATCTCGGGTTATTGCTAAAACGGCTGGAATAGAATCCATTGCAAATACCAAATCAGTTAACTCAATAATTGCAAGGGCAACTAGTAGTGGGGTAGCATGCATTATTCCGTTAATTGGTACAATGAACTTGTTTCCAACTAGACTGAGATTGACGGGTATGAATTTTTTTAGAAATCTAACTGCAATGTTTTTTTCTAGTTCAATTTTCTTTTCTTCTTTCTGAATGATCATTCTAATTGCAGTATACCAAAGCAATCCACCAAAAATGTAGATCATCCAATGAAAGTGATCCAGTAACGATGCACCAACAAGAATTAGCACTATTCTCATTGCAATTGCACTTAAGATTCCAAATGAGAGAACTCTGTGCTGATATTTATGAGGAATTCCCAAGGTAGTAAATACCAGTAAAAACACAAACATGTTATCTACGCTAAGTGATTTTTCTAGAGCATAACCAGTGACAAACTCTATCATTTTATCATTGCCTAGTGCGAAATAGATTACGCCCGCAAAGACACCTGCAAGTGAAATCCAAGTAAGTGTCCAACCAAGAGCCTCTTTGCTAGACATTACATGTTCTGTGTCAGTTTGTGGTGTTTTGCTTAGTTTTCTTTTAATTTTGTGGAATAAACCAAGATCAATTGCTATTGTAACTGTCAGAATTACAAAAAATATAATCCAAAGTTCTAATGTGATCACGCCTGACTCTATTGGCAAATTGATTCAATTCGTTTAGGTTATGATTATAAATCAATCTTGAGATCTAGTTAGATTTGAACAAATGTGGTTCAAACTCTACACATATCTAAATTGCATTTTTTGCCCAACCTCTTTCAAATAATCTTGCTTTTGTCTCTAATTTTACGCAAGCTGGTGAACCGTCACTATTTTTTATGATTAAGACAAGGGAAGATTTACAATCAACCAGATCAGGTTTGACACCACTTTTAGATTGCTTTAACGGCGGTAAAACAGTATCATTTTTATTTTTAGATATACTGATTGTTGCAACATATTCGTCAGAGATATTCTTTGTACTAATAGGATAGGGCAAGATGTCAATTAAGTTGATTTCATATGAATCCACATACGAAGTTGTGTTTTCCACGGTAGTGAGGATTATGGTTTTATATTGTGTTTGGTTGTAAATATGAAGTGTAACAGAAGCACGACCCTCCCAAATACATGTCACATCTGATGGACATCTTGAATCATCTATTTCCCAAAACGTCACATCGAGGTTATCAATAGATAATGTCTGATGCAGTTTTATCATAAAAGATTCATCAAGTTTTATTTCTTTAGGCTCTAATGCAAAGGATAGTCCCACAGTTCCAATCAAAATCAAGAAAATTATAAGATATTTCATTATTTGATTAAATTGGAGATTAGAAGTTCATAAAGTCTTCGAATCTTTTGTAAATAGACGGCATGAGGTAATGGTCGAGAAAACCTCAGCCCGTCTATTGATTCACATTATCTAAATTAGAATAAAAGACTCACGTAGAAATTATCAGTATGATCTAAATGCCAAATTATCAAACTAGTTATAATTAAAACTCTCACCAAACTAATAGTTGAAGGTCTTAAGATCTAATTTCTTGATGGGCGTATTTTACTTGATAAAATGCAGATTACTTGGAATCAACATACTAGATTTGATGTCACATAAAGAATGAAGTGAATCATTACGGATTAAAGACAAAATTTCCAAGGGGTTTGGATAAGAGAGCACAGAGATTACAAAATTTTACTAGCATCGTATACAAAATGGCATTACAAATTAGTTGATCTGTTTTATGCCTAGTTTCTAGTGAACGTATGACATATGATTAATCAAATCTAACAGAAACGTTTTTAGGAATTTTAAAATTTAGCGATAGTTAACAAACAATATGATCCAGAAAGAAGAATTAGAGTATATTTTGAATTTTGTAGCAAAAAGATGGGTAGACATTACAAAAGATCCAAACAACAAAGTCATGGAAACACTGCCAAATAATTTTTGGATGAATTCTGTTGGCGGAAAAGCAGGAAAAGGCATATGGATAACGGCATTAATGTATACAGAAAACGAATCAGATGCAAATGCATTCAAAGAGGTACTACTAAGATGGCAGACAAAAGGGATGGAAAAAAATCAAGCCCCCGATCTAATTCAAATTGGAAAAAAGAAATAGACTATTAATAATTGGAAAACTTGACAACCGTATTGTCAGAGTTTTCAACTAAAGAAAAAAATATTCTCTCAAATCATTTTTCAAATGCAGATGATAATGTTTTTGCAATAACTACACCAAGACAAGTTGATCGAGGTGCATTGATGTCAAGGTATAGCAGAACAGACAAGAGCATGCGCAGAATATTCTTAGATGAATTTTTACAAAATAAAAATAGAGGTGAGGAATTTTATAATCGCGTATTAATAGAATATGGGGATGATTCAGTTGCAGAATTAGGTGAAGCACAAATTGCAATTGAAGGACTCTCAAATATCGCAGTTAAGAAAATAGAAGACAGAAGAATAGGATTATCATATTTAGAAAAGTCATCAAGATATGTGGCATGGAATAAAAAAATAAATGGGCAATTTAGATTCTATAGAGAACCAGTCTTAATGAAATCAAAATTTGGGGATTTGTATGTAGATACATGTAATTTTTCATTTGATGTTTATTCAAAAAATATTGATCCCATGATAAAGTACATACGAGAAAAATATCCAATTGAAAAATATACTTTTAAGGACTCAAAAGACAATACAGAAAAATTATTTCCCAAATTAAAAGAAGAAAATGATATTAAATCTGCAAATATGATTTACAGTGGTTCAACAAAAGCAAAAGCATTGGATATTTTACGTGGACTTTTACCAGCATCCACAATAACTAATGTGGGAATTACAGGAAACGGGCGTGCTTTTGAATACCTTCTCACGATACTTGCGTCATCAGAACTAGAAGAAGAGCGAGGTTTGGCCTCAAAAATCAAAAAAGAACTTGATACTACTATCAAAGCGTTTGTTAGAAGGGCAGATGACAAATATGGAAAAGCATTTCAAAATTATCTACAACAGATCAAAAATGTATCAAAGATAGCAACAAAAGAAATTAAACCAAAAGTAATGTCAGGAGCAAGAACACAGTTAGTTGATCATGAATCAGAAAAAATAGCCATAGACAAAATAATTACAAGTATAATTTATGAACAGTCTCCAAGTACATCTTATAATATCATAATGCAACAAGTAAAAAAATTATCAGATGAAAAGAAAATTAAAATAATCAATACGTTTACAAAACTGCGTAAAAATAGGCGCCATAGACCATCAAGAGCATTTGAAAGTGTATACTATACGTTTGATCTGCTCAATAATTTTGGAATGTTTAGGGATTTTCACAGACATCGAGCACTGACATTAGAAAGACAATTACTTACAACAGACCATGGGTATAACATTCCAGATGAAATTAAAGTTCTTGGAATTGAAAAAGACTATAGAGAATGTATGGAGAAAACAAAACATACGTTTGATAAAATCAGAACAAAACATCCAGAACAGGGACAGTATGTTGTTAACTTTGCCTATAACTATCCATATTTTATGAAATTTAATCTTCGAGAAGCATGTCATTTAATAGAATTAAGAACTGTTCCACAAGGACATGTGGATTACAGACGAGTTGCACAACAAATGTTCAAAGAAATCAACAGAATTCATCCCAACTTGAGTAAAATAATAAAATTTGTGGATTTAAAAGAATATGATTTAGAAAGATTTGAATCAGAAAAAAGATCGGAAGAAAAAAGAAAGACCGTTAAAAAAGGGAAAATATTCTAATACAATCAAAAAGAGACAGAAACATGACAGATAAAATTGCAAAAAC
>JAEMQG010000006.1 GCA_022758935.1 Candidatus Nitrosopumilus sp.
TCCAATATCCCTGAGAATTCGGAATGCTATGTTGCCCAATCATACAAAAACTAGAAAAATGCCTTCCAGTTACTCCGACATTTTCCAAATCCTTAAACCTTAAACAAGTTTGTGGCACTACTAATGGATTTGCAGGAAATTCAAAGACAACTTTTGATCCCATTATTCTTTGAAAATCCACAATTGATGCAATCGTAAAATAAAGATCATCCCGCCATCTACAAACAACTGGATATCTTGAAACTGACGTGTGCCCATTTTTTACAAAAAATGATTCAACTTCTTTCCAAGATTGTGTGTAGTCAAATCTCTTTGTTGTTGGAGGATTACCTATGAACGAATATGTGTCATCTGCATCATCAGGACATAATTCTCTTCCAGAATCCAAAGTCCAAAAAAACCTTTTACATTTTAAACATGATTTTCTAACAAATCCTTCATCTGCAAATAATTTGACTTTATAGAATCTATCTGGGTCAGACGAAAATTCCTTTAGGATTTCTTTTTTATCCAACGAAAAGGCTCAATTTGCCCGATATTAAGAATTGTCGATTAATGATACATTAAATACAATATCAATTGCATTCCAATCATGTTTGGGAAAAAACCATCTTTGAGAGAAGGCGTACATGTTTTCTCCACTAAAAAAAATGGAGATTTTTATGATTTCATATTTGGTGTAGTAACTGGGGTTGAAGGACGTAAAGTTGGAATTAATGGCATAATTGTTAATCCAGTAGGTCTCAAAAACAAAATTTCTCAGGGTAAAACTGGTATCCGATCTACTGAAATTCTTGAGCATCCTACACCTGATAATGTTGTATTGGCTCTAGTCTACAGGGTAGAACATGAAAACTTTGCAGAGATTATAGATTTGGATAAGGACAAATGTGATTTAATCCCACCAAAAGTTTACACGATGTTGGATGGTTGGATTCGTGAATCTCTTCCAGAATTAATTAACAATGTACTGTCACTATCACCAGGTGATGAAAGAGATGAGGCAAAACGCATCTTAAAACATAGAATGGATACACTAGTAGATAGGAATCTAAAAAGAACTCTTTATTCTGTTTGTAGAAGTCTAAAAATTCTAAATTAGCTTTTCTATTTTTCTAATCCTGATTTCACCATAGTTTTATATTATGCCCTAAGAAAATCTCGATACAATGGAATATGTTTATGCTGCTTTACTTCTTCACAAGCTACAAAAAGAAGTTAATGAGGCCAATGTTAGCTCAGTTGTAAAAGCATCTGGTGCTAACGTGAATGACGCTCAAGTAAAAGCATTAGTCGCAGCTTTAGCCGATGTTGACATTGATGAAGCTATTAAATCTGCACCTGTAGCAATAGCTCCAGCAGCTCCAGTAGCCGCAGCAGGTGAATCAAAGAAAGAAGAAAAACATGTTGATACAAGTAAAAGCGAAGAAGCCGCCATGGAAGGTCTATCCTCCCTATTTGGCTAGAACACCTTTCTTTTTTCAATTTAATTTTAATTTTTTACTTGTTAATGTTAATTAACAATCACAACTTTTTGATTTTAATTGGTTGAATTTTCAATTTCTGCTCATACCTTCATTTACATTTTAGACTTGTTTGGTACAATGGCATTTGCAGTAACTGGTGCATTCAAAGCAATTGAAACTAAATCTGATATTGTTGGGATTCTTTTATTATCAACAATTACTGGTGTTGCTGGTGGTACTATTAGAGATGTCGTGATGGGACAATTTCCAAATTCTATCTCCGATCCTGCATATGTAATAATTACAGTAATTACCGGTGTTTTGATTTTCTTCTTATATCCACTTATACAGAAACACTGGAATTTGTTTTTGAAATTTGATGCTATTGGATTAGGTATTTTTACAATAATTGGTGCTACTTTTGCATACAATCTTGTTGGGTTGAATTTTTTAGCAATAATGTTGGCTGGAATGCTCACTGCAGTGGGAGGTGGGATTCTAAGAGATGTCATTGTTAATCAAATTCCGATAGTTTTTATCAAAGAATTCTATGTCTCTGCTAGTTTTGTTGGAATTGTCGTATTTTGTATTATATTGTATTTTGGTGGTGAACTTTATCTTGCTATAATTTCGGGGATAGTCATTACCACTGGACAGAGATTAATTGCAATGAAATTTAATTGGAATCTTCCTAGATCTAGAGGACGTATAGGCTAGGATGCTGTATAATTTTTCGTCTTATTCGAAAGTGCTTTGGCTTGACCCACAGCTTTTTGTAATATTTGTTCCTTAGTTTCACCTGTCATAAAGCCTGATTCTATAGATACAGAACGTGCCTGTTGAGCTGCTTTGCCAATTATTTGTTTAATGTTATCCGCAGTAATGTATGCAATCTCGATAGATAGCGAAACTGCCTCTTGATGGAATTGAGCAAACTCTTTTCTTATTTGCTCAACATCTACAATCAATTCTTTTTCTGCATATTTTAGACCCTCTTCTAATGCTGTATATAATGAAATTCCGGCCTCTACTGGCTTAATGTCTAATTTTCCAAGCAGCGCTGCTAATTTTTCTTTAATTACTTCTCCTTTCTTTACTGGAGTGGTATCTTTTTGAATCCAAATTGTACCTTGATCAATCTTTGTTGGAATTCCTGCCTCTTTGAATTCTGTAAGCATTGGTCCTGGTGCAATTCCAGTATTCTTTGCTGGTACAACAATGTCTATACTTGCAATATCTCCACCTCTTGCTGCCATCATAATCTTATTTTTTGCTAATAGCACATTTAGCTTAAATGGTGACATGTTAGTAAAAATGAAAAGACATTGACCTGTAAGCTCTTCTGAAATTCCTTTAATTCCTGGAATGTTTAATTTTTCTAAGGCCTTTTGTGCAACTCTGTCTTTGACACATACAAATTCAACTTCACCTTTCAATGCTTTTCTAAGAGGAAGAATTTGCGATGCTCTGACTTTGCTTATTTTGACAAGGGCTATTACTTTGTATTTTTTTGGAATTTCTAGTAATTGTTGATACATCTGAGCTTTTCTTTTAGGATATATCGTTCTATTTTCATGCATGTTTTTTCTTAACCTCTTCCATTTGTTTAACTGGTTTACCCATTGTAGTTTTTACAATTACTCTTTTGAGATTCTTTTCTCCACTTGGTAATTTTTTTTCAACTGCACTTAATACCGCATGCGCATTAATTGCCAAATCTGCATCATCCATAGACTCATCTCCAATTTTACATGACATAGATAATGTTGCTCGTGATCTAACTTTGATTGATGATCTGAATCTTTGTAAAAATGATTCAATTGAGGCATTAAATGGAACCGGCGTTGGCATTTTCCCTCTTGGACCTAAAAGTTGACCTAAAACTTTACCTACAACTGGCATGATTTGTGTATCTGCTAAAAAGAAGTCATATTTGTTTATGAATTTTCTAGATGCTCTTTTGTTAGCTGCAAATTTATCTAATTCTTCTGTTCCGACAACTGCATCTGCTTTTGCTTGTTTTGCTTTTTGTCCCATATCTCCTGTAGCCATAATGCATACAGTTGCCGGTGAGCTGGTTTTTGGAAGCTGAACCACTTCATTAAGTGCAAAGCCTTTTTTTACATCAATATCTTTGAAGACAATTATCATTTCTACGGATTGTTTGAATTTCCTTTGTTTACTTCCTGTCTTGGCTTCTTTAATCATCTCTACTAGTTTTGCTTCTGTAATCAATACGAAGATTTTCGAGAAAACCTCCTTAAAATCGTTTAGAGACTATGTGTTATGATTCTCATTCTATTTTAAAAATTTACATATTTTTAGCAAGATAATTGTAATTTCAAAGTAAAATTTACTCCAAACTTACATTTATTAAATCGTCAAGCCAATTTTTGAGCGCATTGCAGAGATTTGATGAACTTGACATGAAATTGCTTTATGAATTAACCAAAGATGGCTCTATCTCTGTTCCTACTTTGTCTAAAAAACTTGGAATTAATGCGTCTGTCCTTTACAGTAGAATTAAACGATTAATGAAAAAAAAATTAATCAAAAAATTTACTATAGTTGTAGATGATTCTCTTTTGGGAATCGGCGTAAGGGCGTCAGTTGGAATTAACAGAGATCCAAAACTCAAAGATAATATTCATAAAAAATTTATGGAAATTTCTGAAATTGCATCTATTTCTGAGGTTACTGGTAGATTTGATATGATAATTAAAGTTCATGCAAAAAACTTAGAGGCACTTCATACCATAGTAATAGAGAAAATAGGACGAATTGAAGGTATTCAAAATACTGAAACTTTTGTAGAGTTGCAAAAAACCGATAAAGATCCGGTTTATTTAATTCAATAGCTTATTTTAATTTCCCGTCCCACTTGCCCTCATTAATCTCAGCAGTGATTTCTTTTGGTGTTTTTCCCTCTATCTTGATTCCAAGTGACAAACATGTTCCAATTATCGTTTTTACAACAGATTTCAATGAAGATGCATAAGATTTCTCTAGTTTCGTATTTGCAACTTTGATAACCGAATCTATGGTTATGTCGCCTACCCATGTTGTCCCCGATGCTCCTGATCCTTTTTGGATACCTGCCTCTTTTAGTAGCAGTGATGCTGCGGAGGGAATCCCAATCTCGATACTCCATTTTTTTGTATCTGGATATACTGAAACTATTACTGGAACTTTCATTCCTTCAAAGTCTTTGGTTTTTTGATTAATCGCACTAATTATCTCCATAATGTTGACTCCTAATGGACCCAAAGCTGGACCTAACGGTGGTCCTGCTGAGGCGGAGCCTCCTGTTACTAGTGCTGATACTTTTTGCGGTTCTGCCATAATTATCAACTTAATATGAAAAATTTAATCCTTCCTAAGCCTCACTTACCAGTTTTAAGTAGTTGGCGTCAACAGTAACTGGTAGCTGGTATGATGCATCTAGTAAGACGACAGTTGCCTCTTCTTTGTCTACATCTATTCTGGTAATCGTGGCTTTCATTCCTTTGAATGGACCGCCAGTGATCTCAATTACATTATCTATTGCTAATTGTGAAACTGTGGATTTCTTTATCAAATAACCTTCGATGTCTTTAAATTCTAATTCTCCTCTAAGTTGACCACGAATATGTCTGACTCCTTCAACTGCCATGTATGCATCACTGGGATTTATTGCCTCAATCACCACATATCCTTTTAGATTATCTACTAGTAATACTGATTGAATGTTAATTTTATTTGCATTTGCTTTTGCTTCTAATAATCTCATGACCACTTTTTCTTGACCTCCAGTGGTCCTTATTGCAAAAAGATGAGATTTAATTTCACTAGACAATTTTAACTACCAAATGTAATTACAGAAAATACAAAGTGAATTGTAAAACCAATAGCGCCAACTCCTGCAATTCCTAATAATACTAATCTGAGATGCTGTTGATATTCGTCACGGTCTGGCTTTTTGGCCATTTTAATAGTATTTACCATATTTTTTAAAGTCTGTTTAGGGTTCATTGCAGGAAATTAATAAGGTGTCTTTATATCTCTTATCTCATGGAATTACTTGTAGCATACCAAGATGACCCTGCGGGGTATAATATGGCGAAATTTCTCTCCAAAAATATGACACAAGATGGCGAAATTTTTCGTGGAAAGTACTATGATTTACTAATAATTGAAACTCCTGTAATTACTGCTGATTGGTTAGAAGAAAAATATGATTATGATGGGTTTGTTTTTCTCTCAAAGCATGCAGCAGAATCTGGCATATTAGCTCTTACTTGTCATAGCACTGGCAATTTTTCAAAAGCCCAATTTGGAGGAAATGACCGAGAGGTAGCAATTCCTCATCCTAACCTTCAAAAAGAATATCTTCAAACCCTCTGGAAAAACAAATCTCAGTTCTTAGATTTTCAAATTACAATCGAAGCTACACACCATGGACCTACAGCATTGACTAAGCCTAGTATCTTCATTGAAATTGGTACGACTGAAAAACAGTGGACAGATGTTTCTCTGTGTAATTCAGTTGCGGTTTTAATACATTATGTGATGAGTAAAAATATCAAATCATCTCCGGTCGCAATTTGTTTTGGAGGTACACACTATCCTGAAAAATTCACCGCTGAATTATTAGGTGGGAAATTTGCACTTGGAACCGTTGTGCCAAAACATGCACTTGAAAACCTCGACGAAAATTTATTTATTCATATTTTAGAGCAAAACAAAATGGCAAAAGCGGCTCTTTTAGATTGGAATGGATTAGGTTCCAACAAGCAAAAGATAATTAATTTTCTAAATGAGACCAATCTCGAGGTAATCCAACTTTGAATCTTGATAAAAGAATTTACAAAAAATTACTTGAAGTACCTAAAGGAAAAGTAACTACCTATTGGGAATTAGCAAAATCAGTTGGTTTAAAAAATGGACAAAGAGTAGTTGGAAAAATCATGAACAGAAATCCGTATCCTGTAATAATCCCATGTCACAGAGTTGTAAAAGCCGATGGCCATGTCGGAGGGTATGCATACGGTGACTCGATTAAATCTAATATGTTAATTAGAGAAGGAATTAAAATCAAAAATGGGAAAATTTTTAATTTGGAAAATAGTATCTATCGATTCTAAGTAGTTCTCTTGGAAATCATTTCTTCCATCAATGTTCTTAAATGAGCTTTGTTTCTTATGGTATTTCCACCCACTTTTTTGTAAAGTGTCCAAAATTCTGGATTCGTTAAATTCTTTCTATCTTTGGCGATTTTTAATAATCTTCGTAATGAGCGAACTTTGGCAACGTATACTTCTTTCTTTCCAACTCTTGCACCTTTTCTACCCTGTTTAGAACCCTGAGTTGTTCCTCTTTTATTTTTTTGAGCTTTTTTAGTATGTGCTCTTCCTCTAGAAGTTCCAACGATTGATTTTATTTTAATTGTATTTGCTGTTATTAAACTACGTATATTTTCTCTTGTAATCGCATCAGCTACGTCATCTAGATGATCTACATCAAATCTTATTCTATGAACTCCGACACCGGTAATTCGCGATGCCAGTCTTTTTTTAGCTTTAAGATTTACTACCACTTGCACTCACTCTCCCATTAAAAATTTTGAATTTACTCTCCATCGCTTTTACAATGATTTCTTTTCTTTTTCTAGTCCCAACACCATGACCAAATCGCACTCCATCTGTTTTTGGGTTTAGTTTCTCCAAATCTTTAATTGTATGAATTAGATTATCTGTATATCCTGAAGGATGTAATCCTTTTGCCTCTCTAGGTCCTCCATAACCTACTTTGACAAGGCCTGGACGACCCCTGCTTTTTTGTTTTCTTTGATGATGATCAACTCCTTTTGGTTTTCTCCAATTTGTCTCTAATCTTACAAGACGCCAGCTTTCAGGTCGGGCAAAGTCTGGATTATGTCCTTTAACTTCTTGCCTTTTAGCTAACTTCTCTTTATTAATCAACATTAATTTGATTCTTGAAATTTTAAATAAATACGTTCCTAGATGAAAAAATCAGACTGATAAGAAAGAGATAATAAGGAAACTTAAGGCGAATCGAAATATCTCATGACTAGGACTGGGATTGTCACAATAATTGTTAGTGAGGGTATTTTGTTTGACTAATGTTGTGGGTCCTATTGTGAATGACAAATTTTTTTCACAATTGCAAGATTTTAAAATAAATCCATCTACCGTATATCGTAATTTATTAGTAGAAGACTTGGTCAAAACTGCAGTTAATCTAAATGAAGGAGTAATAAATTCAACTGGTTCCCTCTCTGTAAATACTGGAAAATATACAGGCAGATCTCCTGACGATCGATATATTGTATATGATGCTAAGACGCGAGATACAGTAGACTGGGGAAAAATCAACCATCAATTTCCAAGTGATAAATTTGAAAAAATTCTTGAAAAAATGAAGTACTTTGTAGATGGAAAAGATCTTTTTGTATTTGACGGATTTGTAGGTGCTGATAAAGAAAATCGTCTGGCAATTCGAGTAATTAATGATCATACTTGGCAAAGTCTTTTTGCAAGACAACTGTTCATAAGACCCTCAAAAGAGGAACTAGAGAATCATGAACCTGAGTTTACTGTAATGTGTATTAATGATTTTAAAGCAATTCCTGAAGTTGATGGTACTGCATCTGATATTTTTATACTAATTGATTTGACTAGAAAAATTGTTTTGATTGGAGGAACTCAATATGCAGGCGAAATGAAAAAATCTATGTTTGCTATAATGAATTTTCTATTGCCAGAACGCGATATATTTCCAATGCACTGTTCTGCAAATATTGGAAAAAATAATGACACTGCTCTATTCTTCGGTTTATCTGGTACCGGAAAAACCACCCTTTCAGCTGATCCTAATAGGCGATTAATTGGTGACGATGAACATGGTTGGTCTAACAATGGAATATTCAATTTTGAAGGTGGATGTTATGCAAAATGCATAAATCTCAGTCAAGAAGCAGAACCTGAAATCTGGAATGCGATAAAACCTGGAGCCGTACTTGAAAATGTTGTACTTGTTGGTGGTAAACCTGACTATGATGATAACAAATTAACTGAAAATACTCGTGTTGCATACCCTTTAGATTACATTCCAGGAGCTGTAATTCCAAGTATAGGTGGTAATCCAAAAGTAATTGTATTTCTAACTGCAGATGCAATGGGTGTTTTACCACCTATATCTAGATTAACAAAAGAAGGTGCGATGTATCATTTTATGTCTGGTTACACCAGTAAACTAGCTGGAACTGAACGTGGAATTAAAGAACCTAAATCTGTATTTTCTCAATGTTTTGGAGCACCATTTATGCCTAGACCTGCATCTGTTTATGCAAAGATTCTTGGAGAGAAAATCAATAAACATAATTCCGTTGTTTATCTTGTAAACACTGGATGGTCTGGGGGGCAATATGGTATTGGTAAAAGAATTAAAATAAAGTATAGTCGAGCTATGGTGACCGCAGCTCTGACTGGTGCTCTTAATAATATAAAGTACCGACATAATGATTTATTCAATCTAGATATTCCCACCGAGGTTCCAGATGTTCCAGAAGAAATTCTTGATCCAAAAAATACTTGGTCAGATAAAGACTCGTATGATCTATCTGCAAAAGAATTAGCTCAAATGTTTATTGAGAACTTTAAGAAATTTGAGAAAGTTGCACCAGAAATATTAAATTCAGGCCCTAAACCTACACCTTAGTTTTTTTCCTTACTGTTATCATTCCAATTACTCCTAAACCTATGATAATCCCCGAAACTATTGCTATCTGTCTTTCTGGAATATGTTCAGATTCAAATTTATTCCAAGTATTTTCATTTACTGAATTTACTTCAATAGTATTGAATGCATCAAAAGTTTTTTCATCAACTTTGATTTTTGCGTCAATCCAATATTCAACGTTTTCATAAATTTTTATAGATGCATTTCTTTCTGGAGTTGCAGTAGTGGTTTCAGTTTTTCCATCTTTGCTGTTTTTTATTGAAATTTTTGCAAAATTCCATTGTAATGGATGATGAATCATAAAGTTAAGTTTTCCGTCTTGTTGACTTACAGAAATTGAGCCCTCGGTATAATGGATCAAAAAAGGAATTACATATTTTACCTCATCATGAATTATGAATATTCTTCCTTCATGATCCCCATAATTTTGTCCTAAAATTTTCATTTTTATTTTCAGATCATTTCCTTCTAGAACATATTCAAATTGTACAAAATCAGGTCCTTCAAACTCTACTTTTAAATTTTCCAATGTTCCTTCTATGAGTTTTAAATGTAATTGTTTTTGGGCAATTGAATTGTCTAATGAAGTATAAACTACAAAGTTTGGGGGGGTGATGATTAATTTTGCTTGAAATGCTTTTGCAATATTTAGCCTACCGGATCCAGAATCACTTAATGAAAATTCCTGTCCATAAGCATCAGAAACACGTTCAGACGTAGTTAGTAACAATGATTTAATCTCATGATGATGAATGTCTGGATATTTTTCAAGCAATAATGCTGCTGCTCCACTGACATGCGGGGCAGCAAAACTTGTACCACTAGTAAAATTATACCCTCCCCCGATTTGTGTAGTATTGATATATGCACCTGGAGCTACGATGTCTGGTTTTATGTAAAATGGTGAAACTGGTCCTCTTGAACTAAAGTGAGCAATAAAGTCTGGATTATAAAAAAGATGTAAACTTGCTTTATTTTCATCTTGCAATAATTCTTTGATTTCTAATCCATCTTTTCTATCAATTGAAACCACTGGAATTTGCGGTTTATAATCGGATTTAACAAATTCATGTATTAATTCGCCAAGAAAAATTCCTGATTCATTATTGTATACTATCAAAGCTTTAGCTCCTGCATTTGCCGCGTTTTTTTCCTTTGTAGAAAAATATAGTAGTTCCCCTTTAACATCACTTCCCCTTTCAACAAGAAGAATTGAATTTGTCACATTGATTTTTTTGAGATCTTCTTCTTTTCCAAAACCCCCAAAAATTATTTCAGCAATTACTGGCTCATTTAATTTAGAAGAGCCCACCATTGGAATTACTGTATACTGTTTTTCATTAACTTCTAGTGTTGCAACTAAACTTGATGTTAAATTATTGTATGTTGCACCAACTGTTACAGAGCCAAAATCTCTTCCAGGACTTCCAATTGTCCTAGGTGTTGGGCCATCATTACCTGCAGCTGTCACTACAAAAATTTCTTTTTCAAGTGCTTTATTCACTGCATTATCGATCTTTTCATTTGTCTGATTTACTCCTAGACTAATATTGATTATATCTGCACCATCTTCAATTGCCTTATCTATAGCTTTTATGATCAAATCTGATGATACTGCTTCACCATTTTCTGAAACTTTGTATGCCAGAATTTTTGCTTTTGGGGCTACTCCTACTAAATGTCCATCTGCAGCAATTATTCCAGCAACTTGTGTACCATGACCATTGGTGTCAAGGGGAGGTTTACCTTCCTGGATGAAATTATATCCTCCAACCACTTTTCCATCTGGCCCCCATCCATAAAGATCTGGATGATTAAAATCTACACCTGTATCGATTATGGCAACTTTGATTCCATTGCCTTTAATTCCTTCAAGTTGTGGAATATTTGCTCCAACAAACGGGACACTTCTATTTAGATACGTATGAAGATCATCATTTGATTCAAAGAAATGCAAAAAAAACAAAGATGCTAAAATGGTTACAATGAAAACAAAAACTACTAAAAGTTTCACAATTATGTCATGTTTTTAGCAAGTAAAAACTAATTGGATAGTAAAGCAATAAATGGAATAAATATTTAATCCACTACATGGGAAAATATACACTTCCAACAATGCCCTATGCTTATGATGCACTAGAACCTCATATTGACGCAAGAACAATGGAGATTCATCATACAAAACATCATCAAACATACACCGACAAACTTAATGCAGCTCTCGAAGGCTGTTCTTCTGAAATACAAAATAAGGACATCATAGACATTTTGTCTAACCTTAATCAAGTACCTGAAGGACAACGAGGTGCCATTAATTTCAATGGTGGTGGCTATGACAATCATAGGTTATTTTGGAACAACATGAAACCAAACGGAGGTGGAGAGCCTGGGGGCTCAATTGCCGATGCAATCAAGAGTTCTTTCGGAAGCTTTTCAGACTTCAAAGAGAAATTCTCATCAACCTCTGCAGTAATTCAAGGCAGTGGTTGGGGTTGGTTAGTCTACAATTCAATCTCTAAAAAGGTTGAGTACAAATCTATGCCAAACCAAACTAGTCCTAGAACTGAAGGATTGATACCGTTACTGGGCTGTGATGTTTGGGAACATGCATACTATCTAAAATACCAAAATAAAAGACCAGACTATATTGCATCTTGGTGGAATGTAGTTAATTGGGATGAAGTAGAACATAGATTCTCACAGGCAAAATAAACTTCTAATCTTTATTTTTTTTATCTAATAGTATGTTTTCATATTTTGATCTTATTCTTATTGAAAAAGTAACTCCAATTTCTTTTTTGTTTGATTTTTAAATTAAAGGACTATTTCAATTGAAAGAATTACTGTCGCTTTAGCATGATTATTTCTATTGATGATCGTATTGCATCTTCTACAACAGTGCAATCTTTGTATTTATCTTTCTAAATTTTTTACTTAATTTATTTTTACATGACTAATTTTGGTTTCTAAGAATAATGTTTCATCTCTTCTAATTTTTCCTTTTGACTTTAATATTTTTCCGCTTATTTATTGAATGTTTTTGAAAAGGATAAAATTATTTAAATTCATATTCACAAATCTATTGTCTTGTTTAACATTTGTTTTTATTCGACGAATGAATTTATAACCATCTATGGATCTTTTGTTGTAAATGAGTGAAGAACAGGCACAACAATTGATGCAACAAATGCAAATGCTCGAAACTTATTTTGCTGATTTATCTCAACGGGAAGTGACACTTATCGGTGTTTTAAGGGAATCTATCGCTGCAATCGAATCAATAAAATCATTGAAACTAAAACCTACTTCTGATGCTTTAGTCCCTATCGGAATGGGGACTTATGTGCAAACAAAAATCTCTGCTACTGACAAAATTGTTTTGAATATTGGTTCAGGAATTGCGGTTGAGAAAAATTCTGATTCTGCTATAAATTATCTTGAAGCAAAAATTAAAGAAATTGAGGTTGCATTAAATGATGTTACTTCAAGAAAACAGGAAGTAGTAGCAAGATTAGAACATGGCAAAGATAAAATGAATCAACTTATGGAAGCCTCATCTCAAAATATTTCAGGATAAAAATAATGTTTGATAAACTTCGTAATGCATTTTCAAATGCAGCGAAAAGTCTTAGTGAAAAAGAACTAAATGAAAAAGATATAGAAGAAATTCTCTTTGAGTTAGAAATATCCCTTTTAGAATCCGATGTAGCAAGTGAAGTGATTGATACAATAAAATCCGATTTAAAAGTTAGTCTAATTGGTTCTAAAGTAAGCAAAAATGAAATTGAGAAATTTGTTAAAGAAAGATTAATTTCCAGCATTTCATCATTGTTTGATGCTGCAGGTACAATTGATATTTTTGAAAAAATTAATGAAAAAAAGAAAACTGGCCAACCTTTTCTAATACTTTTTGTTGGAATCAACGGAACGGGAAAAACCACTTCTCTTGTTAAAGTAGCTCACATGTTACAACAAGCAAAATATTCTGTTGTTGTAGCAGCTGCTGATACATTTAGAGCTGGTGCAATAGAACAACTACGTGAACATACAAATCGCTTGAATTTAAAATTAGTTGCTCAGAACTATAATTCTGATCCCGCGGCAGTAGCTAGAGATGCAGTTCTTTATGCAAAATCACATAAAATGGACTGTGTACTAATTGATACTGCTGGACGAATGCAAACAAGCAAAAATCTGATGGAACAAATTGCCAAAATTACAAAAGTGGCAAACCCTGATTTTAAATTTTTTGTTGGCGACTCTCTAGCTGGAAATGATACTGTAAACCAAGCACGTGAATTTTTTGAATACGTTAAATTCAATGGCTCAATTCTAACAAAAAATGATGCTGATGCTCGTGGTGGCGCAGCATTATCTATTGTCAAAATTACTGGTACTCCAATACTTTTTCTTGGTATTGGTCAAGAATACACTGATCTAAAACCTTTTGATAAAGAAACTTTTCTAGAGACTATATTTGGTTCATTAGATAGTGTAAACATCAAAATCTCACCAGAACCTAAACTAACACCAGAACCTAAACTAACACCAGAA
>JAEMQG010000016.1 GCA_022758935.1 Candidatus Nitrosopumilus sp.
ACCCAATTAAAATGCTGTATACTTCAAACATTCCAGTAATTTTATCATCTGCTCTAACTGCAAATGCAGTATTTCTTGGTCAGATGCTATGGGCAAATTTCAATCCTCGAAACAATAATGCATTTATGAATATTTTAGGCCAATTCGATCCAACTAGTCCATCAACTCCAATTGGAGGAATAATTTACTATATTACTCCTCCAAGAGGATTAGCTGTTGCAGCTTTAGACCCTGGAAGAGCTATAGGATATGTACTGTTTATGATTGGTATTGTAGTTTTGTTTGGCAAGCTATGGGTTGAATTGGGAGGTCTATCTCCAAAAAGTGCAGCTCAAAACCTACTTGATGCGGATGTACAAATTCCAGGATTTAGAAGGTCAAATGCACCTGTAGAGGCATTACTTGCAAAGTACATTCCATCCGTTACCATTATTGGCTCTATGATTTTAGGAGCGTTATCTGGAATATCTGATGTATTGGGAGTTTTTGGTGGCGGAATTGGAATTTTACTTATGGTGGATATTCTCATCAACTATTATACTCAACTAGTACGAGAACAAGTTGAAGTTGTAATGCCACGACTAGGTGCACTACTTGGCAGAAAGTAAGAAAGTTGTAGTAGTGGGAATACCCGGTGTTGGAAAAACCTCTCTGTTAGAAAGGATAGTTGAAATTTTAAAGAATCAGAACAAGAGTGTAAGTGTTAATAGTTTTGGAACTATTATGTATGAAGTTGCAAAAGAAAAAGGCATTAAAGATAGAGATGAATTGAGGAAACTTCCAGTATCGGAACAAAAAATTCTTCAAAAAATTGCTGCTGAAAAACTGGCTCTCTTAAATGACGATATTGTAATTATTGACACTCACGCTTTCATTAATTCATCTGAGGGATATTATCCAGGTTTGCCAGAACACGTTTTAAAAATCATCAAACCTTCAAATTTTGTATCTGTTTCAGCATTACCTGAGGAAATTTATAATCGAAGGATGAAAGACGACACTAGAAATAGAGACAAAATATCACTGGATAATATTAAAAAAGAATTGACTGCTCAATCTGGCATGATCTCCGCATGTGCTGTTATTTCAGGCTCACCTGTAAAACATGTACTTAACAGGGAAGGAAAGATTGATGAAGCAGCTGATAAAATAATTAGAGCGATAGGACTGTAAAATGGTTTTTAATTTTATCTTGTTATTTTTGGATTCTGTATTCCTTGAAGGTAACGGTATCTTTGGATTTCTTGGTGGCAGTGGTGGCAGAGGTGCATTAGGAAGCGATGATCCAATTGTCAAAGGTCTAATTCTATCCGCATTTGCAGTAGCTGGGTTTGGAATTATGTTGAATCTATTTAATGCCGCAGTTAGAAAAAAAATGGTTGATCAAACAAAACTAAAACGAATAATGAAAGAGACACGTTCTTGGCAAAAGGAAAGAATGTCTGCAATGAGATCAAAAGATCAAGAAAAGATCAACGAGTTAAATAAAAAATCATCCTACATGAACAAAATGTCTATGGAGATGATGCAGATGAATATGAGGCCGATGATGATTACATTTGTTCCTCTTATATTGATATTTTATCTTGTCTTGCCCGTACTATTTACACACATTGTCGCACTATCTCCAGTTTCACTCGACATAATTCCTGGCAACTTTTTCCAACTTACTTGTACGGCGGCTCAAGCTGCGGAACCTGAGAATGCATGTTATCAAAAAGAAAATGGTCTGTATCTTTGGGCGTGGTACTTCCTATCCTCTATTGCATTCAGTGGCCTCATTATGAAACTGACAAAAACATCAATGGATCTCAGTTGACCAAGTCAATTGTAATTTCTGGCCCCCCAGCTGTAGGAAAAACAACTGTAGCTAAAGGACTAGCGGATGAATTTAACCTGAAATATATCAGCGGTGGAGACGTTCTAAAAGAAATGGCACGAGAACAAGGATTTGATGCAATTGGTGATGATTGGTGGGATACTGAAAGTGGGATGAAATTTCTTAGGCAACGAGAAATTAATTCTGAATTTGATAAGAAAGTTGATGATAGATTAATCCAACTTTTTAACAATGGTGGAATGGTTATTACAAGTTATACTCTTCCATGGTTAGTTGAAAATGGGATCAAAATTTGGTTATCTGGTTCTCATGATAGTAGTTCAAAAAGAATGCAAACAAGAGATAACATGACTTCACAAGAAGCGTACGAGATAACAAAATTAAGATATGATAAAAACAGAGTATTATACAAGAAATTATATCATTTTGATTTTGGAAATGATATGTCTGTGTTTGATAAAATTATAGACACTGATGATCTTAATGCAACTCAAGTAATTGATATTGCCAAAGAAACTGTGAGGAAATCACAATGATTCTAAAACAACTACAAAATCTAATTGTAATTGATCAGGATATCACAGATGACGCTTACGGAACATATTATGATAAAAGAACTCTTGAACAATTACTTAACTATGGTTTGATAATTCTAGACAAACCTCCAGGTCCAACTAGTCACGAAACAGTTGCTTGGACAAAAAGAATCCTAAAAATTCCAAAGATTGGACACAGTGGAACTCTTGATCCTCAAGTTTCAGGAGTTCTACCTCTAGGTCTTGGAGAAGCAACAAAGGCACTTGGAGTATTACTTTATGGCCCGAAAGAATATCATGCACTAGGAAGAATACATTCTCTTCCTTCAAAAGAAAAACTTGATGCCGTTCTTGATATGTTCAGAGGAGAGATTTTCCAGAAACCTCCACAACGTTCTTCTGTCCTTAGACAAACTAGAACAAGAACTATCTATGAATTAGAACTTCTTGAGCAAAAAGAAAGACTACTCTTAACTCGTATCTTGTGTGAAGCTGGAACATACATTAGAAAACTTTACTATGATATAGGAGAGATACTTGGTCCTGGAGCTACTATGATAGAGTTGAGAAGAACAAGAGTCGATCAATTCTATGAGTCTGATGGTTTGGTAACTTTGCATGAACTTGCAAATGCTTTTGCACTTTGGGAAGAAAAAAAAGATGATACTAAACTTATGAAAATGATTAAACCTGTTGAATATGCTTTGAGTGAATTAAAATCTGTAGTGATTCGTGATTCTGCAGTGGATGCCATGTGTCATGGCGCGCAACTTGCAATTCCTGGCGTATTGGAAATCTCTCCTAATCTCAGAAGAGGAGACATTGTAGGAATTTATACTCAAAAAGGCGAAGCGGTGGCTTTAGCTGAATCAATGATGTCTGAAGAAGAAATACGTGATGCAACAAAAGGATATGCATTTGAAACAAAACGAATTATTATGGCTCCTAACACATATCCAAAGAAATGGAGAACAAAACCTTCTCCAAAGGATTAAAAAATCGAACTAAAGACTCTTGAATAATTGTTAGCGAGGAGTCTTGTAATTTTTATTTGTGTTGGGATTTTGGCAGGTTTTATTTTTGGATTTTATCTACACGAAATAAAAAATACTAATCAACTGGTATTCGTAGATGGACCTTCAATTTCCATAGTAACCGAAAAATCTGATTTTAAGAAAGATGAAAAAATTAAAATAACTATTGTCAATTCTGGAACCACGCAGATTACTTTTTCAGACACATCTTATGGTTTGAAGATAACTGGATTGTTTGGCATTATGATATATTCTCCGCCAGTCTCTCAAGTGCCTACTATCCTAGAACCAAGAGAAGAAATTGTATATGTTTGGGACCAAATAAAAAATGACAATGCTCATGTTTTAGAAGGTCTTT
This sequence comes from Candidatus Nitrosopumilus sp., assembly GCA_022758935.1. GTDB lineage: Archaea > Thermoproteota > Nitrososphaeria > Nitrososphaerales > Nitrosopumilaceae > Nitrosarchaeum. The sequence goes on from JAEMQG010000016.1 coordinate 3,769, forward strand.
ACAAAATTAATTCAAATGGAATTGATTCTCTAGGAAACAACGTAGAAAAATCAGTAATTGTTAATATTTGGAAGTAACTTTTTGTAATTCTAAGTAACACAATATATAATCAAATTTTGAGGAATTACTTTGTCGAAAGACAAGTGCCGGGGTCGCCTAGCCTGGTAGGGCGCGCGCCTGGAAATAATTCACCATAAAGCGCGTTCTCGCAAGGGAACGGGAGTTCAAATCTCCCTCCCGGCGCCAGTCCTTATAATGTTAATTTTTCAATAATCTCACTAAATTTCCAAGGTCCACACTGTGCATCTTGATTCTTACTTTCAAACAGTCCTTGTTTGTTCAGATGACTGACAATATATGCAGAAAATGGTAAAGCTCCTGTAGCTCCTGGAGAATTATAATTCAAAATATGAAAAGACATTGAATTGTTTTTAAAAATTACATCTGGAACAAATTTTCCATTTTCATCTATTACTGAGGATCTAATTCCCGCTGTTCCTTTTTCTGTAATTTTTTCAGTATCGATTTTTGGCAAGAACCGCTTAACTCTATTAATCATTATTGATTTTGACATTTAGGATATAATTTCATTTATTGAGAGTTCATGAAAATTTTTATCAAATATTGTCTTTCTTGCAACAGACCTAAGCATTTCCAACATTTTTGG
>JAEMQG010000087.1 GCA_022758935.1 Candidatus Nitrosopumilus sp.
AAATAAAAAAGTCTTTGCAGTAGATGCAAATTCTTATTTCAGCAAACCAAGCATTAGAACTATCACAGGATTAGAGATAATTGCAAAAATCATTAACCCAGAACAATTCTTGAGCCTAAATGTTCCTGAGAATTCATTTTTACAGATAAAATAGTATCTCTATTCTTTAGTATCATCTAACTCATCATATTCAGTATTTCTTCTACCTGGTCTAATTGGAACGTACATGATTGACATTAATTTTAATTATTTCACTACAAAATACCCTCAATAGTCGTAAAAATTTGTCCTTTAGGTGTATGTTTAATACAAATTTTTGTTATCAGGGGTTCCTTAGATTTAACCCTCCAAATAGGCATGATTCTACGACGGTAGCCCCGATGACTCACGCATAAAATCTTAAACTAAATCAAGGAATCATCATCAAAATTTTAAAAAATCGAACTGTCTAGGTTGTAGATAAAGACCGGCCTATGTCTTGAACACAGAAAGGAAGTAAACACAATACTATGCAAAGAAAGATGAAGCAAACAGGTAAAGTTAAAACATGATTCATTAAAATTCCATGCTTTTGTAATATTAGCAATTGTTCTGTGGCACATCTAATCCGTTAAACTAGTGACGGACATTACATTCAACTTGAAGTGATTTTATTGTGGTATAGAAAGTAAATATCAACAATGTGATTGCACCTATTCGTATAGGAACTTCAAAAGTTGTCAGAAATGCAGAGGCCGTAGCACCAATAGTTCCAAATGTAGAAATGAAGGCAACCCCAATAGGCCCACAGCTACAAGCTCCAGCAATCGTGCCAATAAATGAGCCAAAAACACCGGTACTCATTTTTCTGGGAGATTTATTTAAAATATTAATTCGATAAACATTCATTGGAATTACTAGTGCAGATAATCCAGAGATAATAACAATAAGTGCAAATCCAAGTTCAGTTCCTGGAGAAATATAACCAATTACATAGGGATCCAAGAAGATGTACTCTGAAAGAATTAGCAAGATCATTAACATTGATGAAAAAAGTGTTGATGCTAAAACGACATACTTGTAATTTGAAAATACAAGTTTTAAAATTTCTTTCATATTAAATTACCGAATCCAATACTTGTTTGAAAACAGAGTGTGAGGAGCAAGGACAGATTACAAAGACGATGATCACGGCAGCAATGCCAAGAATGGGTATTTTAGTCATAGATCATACATTTAAAAATTATTTAAAAAGATTATTCCAGATTATATGAGGATTTTCTCTTAAGGATGTTTAGAAGTTTAGCAATAGCAGTATCTATAGGACATGTCTCAGCCAACACATTTGAGGAATGCTTGAGGAGGTGTTTCTCAAATGTTTTTCGAGAATCAAAGACCAAATTACATCGTGTACAGTAAACCTTCATGACATTATTTTTAGCGAGTTTTACCACATACTTTTTTGTAGTATGACTTTATAAGTATCCTGCTCAAGTTACACTCAACAAAAATTTTTAAGGTAAAAAATTTCACATGTCAAGAAACTATAAAATCAGAGATAATGTATTTTCACATGATTTTGATGTTCTACTTCATACCTAGTTACAAATCCACAGTGAGGACATGAGAACATCCCAGATGAAAATGGAGGATCTCGTTCTATAATTTTCCCTGAAATAGATTTAATGGAAATAATATCATCCATCGATATTACAGCAAAATTTCGTCCCTCACCAATGGATTCTAAAAATTCTTTGATTGCAGTTATTACCATATTTTTATCGATTATCTCATCATCATCCAATGAGGATAGCATAAACTCATGAGTTTTCAGAGTTGGAATTGCGGCAACTTGGTCTGATACATATACTATCAATTCACTTTTTATTGATGCCACATCTCTACAATCAATTGTAATCATGAGATTCTAAAGGGGAGTCATTATTTTAGCTTAACAACAAGTATTGAAAATGATTATTATGGTTTAGGATAATCATTTTTCACATGGGAGACTCGGAGACGTTTGGGGTAGAAAAAGGATATGGTGAAAAAGTAATCTTATGGTTGAATGAACAATCTAAGACTAGAGGATCTAAATTAGAGGCAAGGCTGTATGGATATGTATTATCTACAAAAAACTTTGGAGATTTTGAAATGTTTTCATGGGTGGGGGATGTACAGATCGCAAGAAAAATGATCAATAAAGCAAGTAAAAAATTCAAGGTAAAAGTGATTGAGGGAGGATACAAACCAAAAGAGAAAATAATCAGAATCAAAAAATTTGATTATGCAAAAGTTAGAAAAGATGAAAAAACAATAGGACAAATAGAGTTTGAAGCATCAAGATTTGGTAATGGTCAGTGGGAAATAAAAAATGAAGAACGTCGTTAAAAATTTAATTAGAACCAGGAGATGTACTTGATAAGAAAAATTGGGATAGTTGGGACAGGAATGCTTGGAAATGGAGTTGGTTTGCATTTATTACAATCAGGTTTTAATCTAACAGTATACAATAGAACAAAAGAAAAAACCATTGAATTAGAAAACAAAGGAGCAAAAATAGTAAATTCGCCAAAAGAAGTAGCTGAAAATTCAGAATTAATAATTATAATTGTAAAAGATGCCGAAGCAGTTAAAGAAATTTCGTTTGGGGACAATGGAATTCTCAAAGGAAAGCACGTGGGATTAACAGTTGCAGATATGAGTACGATAAGTCCATTAGAATCAAAAAATATTACAAAAATTTTTTCAGAACATAAAATAATGAAACTAGACACACCAGTCATGGGAGGTCCAAATTTAGCAATTCTTGGAGAATTAGTGTTAATTGCATCAGGAGATAAAGAAACATTTGACAAATTCAAAGATGTCTTTGAGGAAATAGCTAGCAAGATATTTTTCTTGGAAGGAAATGGAACAGCCCATTTGGTTAAACTTTCATTGAATCTTCAAATCACAATGCTTGCGCTTGCACTATCTGAGGGGATTACTTTAATGAGGAGCGCAAGTGTAGACCCAAAAATATTTCTCGATATTTTGAATTCAACTAATTTTAAAACGGGGATGAGTGAAAATAAAGCATATAAAATGATACAGGGCAAATTTGATTCTACGTTCACCCTTGCAAATTTGAGAAAAGATATAAGCGCCATTACAGAAACTGCAAAAGTATTTGGAGTCAAACTGCCAATGATAGAAAAAGCTGATGAAATGTATGCCGAGGCAGTCACAAATGGTTTTGGCAAGTTAGATTACACGGGAATTTTGGCATACATCAAAAAAATAAACAGGCCATAACAAAAAAAATAAAGATCACGGCTGAAATGTACCAAAAATTCTATAAACTATGCCAGTGAAATTGCTATATGCGGTTAAAAGACAAGATTGTAATAATTACAGGCGCATCAAGTGACATTGGTAAAGGTATAGCAAAAAGGTTTGTAGAAGAAGGTGCCAAAGTGATCCTGATTGCAAGAAAGTTAGAAGGGTTGGAAAAAGCCAGAAATGAGATTGGCAACAAAGAATCCACGGCATCAATGTCATGTAATTTGACTGATGAATCTCAAGTGATCCATACAGTTAGTCAAATAATCAACACGTATGGTAAAATCGATATTTTAGTCAATAATGCCGGAGCAATTAATGATCCTATTCATTTTCATGAAATGGCAGATTCTGAAATTAAGAAATTAATTGATGTTAATTTGTTTGGGGTTTTTCACATGACAAAAGCAGTTCTAAATAAAATGTCTGACGCAAAAAAAGGTGTGATCATCAACATCGGTTCAATTTCAAGCGAAAGAGCAATACCGAGAGTACACCTGGCAGCATATTCTGCAACAAAGGCAGCAATAAGCATGTTCACAAAATCAATAGCAGTAGAATATGCAAGAAAGAATATTAGATGTAATTGTGTAAATCCAGGAATAATTAATTCTGGTATGATTAAGCCATATCTTGATGATCCACAAGCAAGAAAAGTTCTCGAAGAAAGATTACCACTAGCAAGAATTGGCGAACCAGTAGATGTTGCAAATGCAGCATTATTTTTAGCGTCAGATGAAGCAAATTGGATCACAGGTATTGTTCTCAATGTAGATGGTGGAAAAACAGCATCCGAGGGATAATTCGTTCAAGGCAATATTTTAAAAAACAGTTTAGAATCAAGATTTAATTATCAAGATAAAAGTACGTTATGAATTTTTACTAAAAATTAAAGCAATAACAAAATGTCATGTGGGATTTCCAAATGGAATACCCTAATTCTTTCTTTTCCGTGTAAAGACAGTGTACATTAAACCGGTCATACACATAATTATTGCAGTTATTACAGACCACATTAAAAAAGAACCAATATCAGATTCTGCCATAAACATACATGGGTAACTTAAACATCTAAAGTTTCGGATTAAAAACAAGAAAAAATTAAAGCGTATTTCTGAAACATCTAAATAGATTTAATATCCACCATAAGCATGCCCGAATTAACGTGTTCAGATTGCGGAAAACACCTATTTCATGAAAATGAAGACACACTAAAAATTCAAAAAACAGTTCATGAAAAATTTTGTAGGAAAAAGAGTGGAGAGACACATAGCTTTATGCATAGAGATCCAACACACATGAACACATTTGATTCTGAGAGAGAAAATGACGTTAAGGGAGTTCCAATTCTAAAAAAATAGTCGCGAAATCCAGATAAAACAATAGATCAATATTATATCACAGGATTAGAAAAGTAAAAGAATTGGCAATAGAACATTATTATGATTTAATAGTTGTAGGAGGAGGACCTGCAGGTTCTTCAGCAGCATATGAGGCATCAAAAAATGGAATTAAAGTTGCCCTTGTAGAAAGAGAGGAAGTGATCGCACAAACAGTTAGAACCAGTGGAGTAACATGGATACAAAACATGAAAGAATTTGGCATTCCAGATGATTGCTACAACCCTATTAGAAATTATTCATTTTGTTCACCAAATAATACAGTAACAATTAGCGATACAGTTCCACATGCTGCAGTTTTAGATGTAAGAAAAACATATCGTTGGCTAGCAGAACAGGCAAAAAAAGAGGGAGTCGATATTTTCCTCAAAACCAACATCAGTAATGTGATAAAAAATAATGTCGGAGATATTGTTGGAGTGAGTGGAACAAGCAAAGATGGCGAAATCGTATTTCATGCCAAAGTTATCATTGACGCTAGTGGATTTTCTTCAACGATCTCAAAATCTATGGGATTTGTAACTCAGCGGGAGAGATTTGGCGCCGGGGCAGAATACGAAGTAAAAGCAGAGAACG
>JAEMQG010000157.1 GCA_022758935.1 Candidatus Nitrosopumilus sp.
GCTGCTTTTATCATTAACATGGGTCGTCGTTCTATTTTTGATCTTCCCACAATGACTCTTCTTGCTTTGCCTTTCAAATTTATTATTAAAACTTCAGAGCCTGTCTCCACCTCTGAAAGATAGTTTGTAGTGCCATCTGGAGAAAGTGTATAACAATGTACTGCCCCGGCATTAACTCTAAATGGTCTAGGTGACGTGAAAGATGATCCTATTGATTCATTATGTACTAAAAATAAAAAATTTGATCTGCTTCCAATTAACATTCCCTCTCCTTGGTGAAGCATAGATGCTGTATCTACGCACACTCTTTCACCCTCTCCTACCTCTTTAATTTCAACAATTTTTGCTGGTTTTAAATCAAAACTTCTAGTTCCTAAATATAACAAGGCTTCTCTGACCTCATTAATTGAAGATGTGTTGAAAATTACTCCATCTACTCCTACTTCTAAGATTGAAAACATCTTTCTGACCTCTTCTGGAGTTTTTGCAATTGCAAAAATTTTTGTATTCACCCTGTGAAGCTTTGCAATTATGTTTTCAAGAGGAATAATTTTCCAATCTTTTACTTCGATTATTACAAAATCTAATCCTTTTTTTGCCTCATTTAGAATATTGTCGATATCTGAATTAGATAGAACTTGAAATTTTTTTCCTATTTTTTTCCCCCTTGGTTTTACGGATCCCTCTTTTTCAAGTACTATGTATTTAGCAGCAGTGGATGGATACACTGTTTCTAATTTAGTTTTTTTCAAACTTATTTTCTTTGGATCAATGTAAACCAATTTAATCCCCTCTTCTTCTAATTGATGAAGAAATTTCGCTAGTTGTGTCTGGGACACTTTGGGTGAAACTATTAACTCTCTTGTTCTACTCAATTCTTTTCATTGCTTCCTTTACGGATTCTTTTTTGAAAATTATTGATGCTAAAGCTTCTACCATTTTCTCTGGTGTTTTGTGTGCAAAAATATTTCTGCCATATGTTACTCCTTTTGCTCCTGCCATCATTGCATCTTCTGTCATTTGAAGAATATCTAAATCTGTTTTTGCTTTTGGTCCACCTGCAATAACTATCGGTACTGGTGTACTTTTTACAATCTTTGCAAATGAATCTATATCTCCAGTGTATACCGTCTTGACGATATCTGCTCCACATTCTGCACCTATTCTTGCTACATGTCCTACAATTTCAGGATCATGTGGATTCTTGATGTTTTCTCCTCTTGGATACATCATTGCTAAAAGTGGCATATCCCACTCATGACATTGTTCTGCAATCATTCCAAGATCTTGAAGCATTTCTGGCTCTTCTTTTCCACCAATGTTGATGTGAAGCGAAACCCCGTCTGCTCCCATTCTGATTGCTTCTTTTACTGTACCTGATATCATCTTGCGATTAGGTGACATTGATAATGATGTGCTACTTGAAAAATGAACCAAGACACCAATCTTGGGTGGTTTTGGCAGTATCTTGAAAATTCCTTTATTAATTATAATACTTGTAAGTCCATGTAATTCACATTTGTAAATTGTAGTAGCGGGGTCTTCAAGACCTTCCATGGGTCCATTGGAAATTCCATGATCCATTGGAATACACAACATTTTTCCTTTTCTCAGAATTCGATTCATTCTAATTTGATGACCGGATACCATGGCTGAATCTGTTTTTGGTGCCCTACTTAAAAATAACGTGAATCTTGAACTCCAGACTTACTAATTTATGCATACATTATCTCTTTTATTGATCCATTTTTGATTCATTTTACTATCAAGGATTAAATACAAATCAGAGTGAAGCTGGTCAAGTCAATTGAGTCAAATTACTGAACAGGTTAATCGAAGCGACATTGGTGATATTCTTGAAAATTCAATTTGTGGCAAACGTCCCACCCCTCAAGACTGTCTTAGATTATTAGGGTCAAATGATGTCCACCTAATGGGTCTTGTTTCAGGACATCTTACAAGAAAAAAATTCGGGAAAAAAGCATCTTTCGTAAATAACATTATTCTGAATTACACCAATGTTTGTATCACTGATTGTAAATTTTGCGCATTTTATAGATCTCCAGGTTCTAAAGATTCCTATACGTTAACTCTTGATCAAATTGAATTTCGAGTAAAGGCGGCATGGGAGATGTTTAGGATCAGACAAGTCTTGATTCAAGGTGGACATAATCCAAATTTAAAAATTGAATATTATGAAGATGCTTTTAAAATGATTAGAAAAAAATTTCCAACTGTTGGAGTTCATGGACTTTCTACATCTGAAATTGACATGATTGCTAGAATTGAAAAATCATCTACAAAAGAAGTTTTATCCAGACTAAAAGATGCAGGTCTTCAATCTATTCCCGGCGCAGGAGCTGAAATTCTTGTTGATTCTGTAAAAGATGTGATTAGCCCAAAAAAAATCTCAAGTGCAGATTGGATTAGAATTATGGAGGAGGCTCATACTCTTGGACTCCCTGCATCTGCAACAATGATGTATGGACACGTAGAAAATAATTATGATATCGCAGATCATTTTTTCAAAATTGCTGAGTTACAAGAAAAGACTAACGGATTTATGGCTTTCATTCCTTGGAATTTTGAACCAAATAACACTTTGATGCAAAAAGAAAAATTGGTGGAATACGGTACTGGTGGAATTCAACTTTTAAAAATGATAGCCATTTCTAGATTAGTATTTGATGGATTGATTCCACATATTCAATCTTCATGGCTTACAAATGGTGTTGGAATGGCACAACTTGCACTTCAATACGGAGCTGATGATTTTGGGGGCACGTTGATTGGCGAAGAGGTGGTATCATGCACCGGTGCTCGTTCTACCGAGCTTACAGGTAAAATAATTGTAGATGCAATTCATCAAATTGGATATAGTGCAGAAGAGCGAGATAATTTTTATAATCCTGTCGCTTTACTATAGTCCATAACTTGACCATTTTGAATCCACTAATTTTTTTGTCTCATCGTCTACTTTGACTTGTTGCTGAATCTCTCTCATAAATCCCTCATCTCTTGTTTTTTGAGTTGCATCAATTCCTAATTTTGAACCCAAGTTTACAAGTGGTGATGCTGGATCCAATGTATCAGTTGGAGTATTGTTGATTATGATCGTATCACGTGCAGCATCTACCCTTGTTGTTATTGCCCATATTACATCATTAAAGTCATGAACGTTAATGTCTTCATCTACTACGACAAATATCTTTGTTAGAGCAAGCTGCCCCATTCCCCATAACCCCATCATCACTTTTTTTGCTTGACCGGGATATCTTTTTTTGATGGAGATTATTGCAAATCCTTGAAACCAGCCTGCAGATGGCATGCTGAAATCTACTACTTCTGAATGGAACATTTGTATTAGTGGTAAAAATGATCGTTCAATAACCCTTCCAATATACGCATCCTCTAAAACCGGTTTACCTACAACAGTAGTAACATAAATTGGATTTTTTCTTCTCATAATACCTGTTAATGTAAAAGTTGGATATGGTTCAATTGGAGTGTAATATCCGGTATGATCTCCGAATGGTCCTTCGTCTCTGATATCACAAGGATCCACATATCCTTCAAAAACAATTTCTGCATTTGCAGGTACTTCTAGATCAATTGTTTTACATTTGACCGTTTTAATCCCACGTTTCCTTGTAATTCCTGCAAACAAATACTTGTCAAGTCCTTCTGGAACTGGAGCTATCGATGAGAAAATAGTTGCAGGTTCACATCCTATAATTATTGCAGCTTCAATTTTTTCACCTTTTTCTTTTGCGATATCTCCGTGGTGTGCACCACGTTTGTGTTTTTGCCAATGCATTAACGCATGTGTGCTATCTACAATTTGGATTCTATAAACTCCTAAATTTCTTATTCCTGTTTCAGGATGTTTTGTAGCTACTAGTCCTAGCGTGATAAAACGTCCAGCGTCATTTGGCCACGATTTTAAAATTGGTATGTTATCAAAAGATGCAGAACTAGATGTAATTTCAGTTACTGGACCGTTATTTTCCAACTTAGGAAATGAGTCTGTCATTTTTGAAAGTTCAGGTAGTTTCTTAATTTTATTTAGAAATCCTGACGGAATGTCTAATTTTGTCATATCTACAATTCTTTGTCCAATTTCTGTAAAATCTGTCATTTCAAGACCGATCTCTAATCTTTTCATTGAACCAAACGCATTACCCAAAACTGGCATGTCGTAATTTTTTACATTCTCAAAAAGTATAGCTGAGCCATTTGAATACATCTCTCTTCTGAGAATTTCTGCAATTTCTAAATTCGAATCCACCTCTGTTTTGACTCTCTTTAATTCCCCGTTTTTTTCTAACTCTATTACAAATTCATGAATATCTTCAATTGGCACAATCATTCTAAAAATAGTTCAAGTATAAGCTTAACTCGATTTATGTACCGAGATATATTTTTGAAATGATTTTGACACATGCATTTTAATTCCTATAGGAGTGAAATTTATGATAGTCAAAGACAAATGTGTTGTATGTAAAGGAACTGAATCTATGGAGTTATTGGATTCTTAATGTCCTTTCTGTAATGTAACTGGCGAACCGACTAAATCAGCAAAATCCTACCTTGATTCTCATATCTGTCGATGTATTTTTCTTGATGGAACATAATATTCTGTGTAACAAAAAATGTCTTCATGATACTTCAAATAAGCCAAAAATTTTACTGTCTTGAATAGCGATTTATCCCATCGGTGGAAGTTCGTTCTTTCTTTCATGACCGCCAGATCCAAATTTACAATAAAAACACAATTCTGATTGCATGTACTTTAACTGCTCTACTTGAATAGCACCTAGTTTCAGTGCAATCTTTGTTAGAATTCTATATTTTAATGGCATGGATGGGATTACTTCCTCTATGTATACTTTGTAATGATCAGGACAAAATTTTAGAGTTACCCTGGATGGTTCTTTTCCTTTTTCATTGACTTGTTTTGTAAAGTGAACTTGTTCTCTAATGTATTCATGTTTTGGGCATGGACAATCCTTTCCACCAGGATGTTTATACGCAGGGGTGTTTTTCCAGTCAAATCCCGGATATTCTTTCTCAAAATCATCCATTGTTACAACTAGTGCTCATTATACATATAAAACTTGATCAAGTTTTATCCTGCAAATAGACCCAAATGTAAATAAACCCCAGAAATACATCCAAACTAAATGGCAGCTGCTCAAAAACAAACAAAACAAGATCTTGAAAACAAGATTGCAGAATTAGAAGCTAAATTGAATAAATTGACAACACAACTTGAAGCCAAACCAGCTGAAGTAAAACCAGCTGAAGTAAAACCAGCTGAAGTAAAACCAGCTGAAGTAAAACCAGCTGAAGTAAAACCAGCTGAAGTAA
>JAEMQG010000040.1 GCA_022758935.1 Candidatus Nitrosopumilus sp.
AAATTTTTGTCCAAAATTGACAGTGTCCTGCTAAATCATTCCTCTTGATGATTCAATCACTTTTGAAAATCTTACACACAAATAACATCTATTATAATTAGCCATGATTGGAACGTTTTCTTATCTCCAATTCTGTATCGATCAAATTAGACTCTAGTAAAAGTAGATATTTATCAAATTTACAAATCTAATCAAGAAATGGGACTTAATTATTATCAAATTAAAAAAAATGTTCTGCGAGCTCGTAAATTAGTGATTAAATCAACAAACAGTGCTGGTTCTGGACACCCGGGAGGATCATTTTCAATGGCCGAGATTTTAGGATGTCTATTTTTCAAATATTTACGATATGATCCTAAACAACCTCAATGGGAAAATAGAGATCGACTAGTTTTATCCAAGGGACATGCTGCTCCTGGATTGTTTTCAAGTTTGGCTGTTGCAGGGTATTTTCCGGAATCTGAACTTGAAACTCTGAGAAAATTCGGCAGTAAATTACAGGGACATCCTGATCTAAAATGCCCCGGAGTTGAATTTTGTGGAGGTTCATTGGGAACTGGATTATCATATTCATTAGGTATTGCACTTGCTGCAAAAATGGATGGAAAAAATTATCACGTCTATACTATAATCGGTGACGGCGAATCTGATGAGGGACAAGTATGGGAAGCCGCAATGTGTGCAGCTAAATACAAGGCAGATAATCTCACGGCTTTTTTAGATAGAAATTTCATTCAACAAGATTCTTACACTGAAAAAATAATGCCCTTGGATGAAAAACTGGAAGGCAATGATATTTCAGAAATGTGGAATGATGCATCAAGATGGAAAACAGGTGATAAATGGAGATCTTTTGGATGGAATGTAATTGAAATAGAAGGTCACAAAATTGAACAAATCGACGCTGCAATTTCCAAAGCAAACTCTACAAAAGGAATTCCCTCAATAATTATTGCTAGAACAATCAAAGGAAAATCTATTGAGCATATGGAAAGCAATCCACAATGGCATGGAAAAGCACCAGATTCTGATATAGTTCCAATAATAAATTTGGAGCTAAACTCTCAATTCATGATTGCACCATCAATTATTGCAGGCGATATGACACACTTGGAAAATGAAATAAAACGATGTGTAACTGGAAGAGCTGATTACATTCATCTTGATGTGATGGATGGAAAATTTGTCTCCAACAAAACTTTTGATCATAATAAAATCAAGGAATTAAGATCCTTAACCATACTCCCATTTGATTCTCATTTAATGATTGATGAACCTGTAAAACATGTTAGAGAATATGTTGAAGCAGGAAGTGATATCATTACAGTTCATGCTGAAGTGTGTGACGAATCAAGCTTTGGTGAAATTCATGATTTATTAAAACACAACCAAGTCGGTGTGGGTCTTGCAATCAATCCTGATACTGAACTCCCTGCTTGGTCTTACAAATTTCTTCCAACACTTGATCAACTCATTGTAATGTCTGTTGTACCTGGCAAATCCGGTCAAAAATACATTGAAGAAACCCACGAAAAAATAAAAAGATTGAATGTTATTCTAAATGAGCACCAATTCTCAGGATACATTGAAGCTGACGGTGGTGTAACTCTAGAAAATGCTGGCTCTTGTTTTATTGACGGGGCAAGATGCTTTGTAGGTGGCAGTGCAATTATTGGACAAAAAGACATACGCGGAATTATAAATGAATTTAGGGTTCAAATTCTTAAATCAAGACGAAAAATTTTACTAGATAAAGCATATCAATTAGGTGGCTCGACTCTTGTGAAAAAGTGGATTGACTTGCATATTATTGGTGAAAAAAAAGAGCAGATAAGAAAGATAGCTGCAGAGGAAGGTTACCTTTGAATTCACCCATTATGACTGATATGCGTTCAGAGTATTCAAAAACTCTAATTGAACTTGGGAGAGAAAACCCACACATAGTGGTTTTAGGTGCAGACACCACTGATTCACTTAAAATCTCTGGCTTTGGTAAGGAATTTCCAAGCAGATTCTTTAACGTGGGCATTGCAGAAGCCAATCTAGTTTCTCTATCTGCGGGTCTGGCATATTCTGGAAAAATATCTTTTGCTAGTACTTATGCAATATTTCTTCCCGGACGTGCAGTAGATCAAATAAGAAATGGAATTGCATATCCATCATCTGGAAACAAAAAAGGTCTCAATGTAAAACTGGTTGTCTCTCATGGCGGATTGACTGTTGGACCTGATGGTGGTTCTCATCAACAAATTGAAGATATTGCTATAATGAGAGTGATTCCTAATTTTCGTGTATTCATACCTGCTGATACCTTTGCAGTTTCAAAATTAACTAGGTTGATGGCAAATGAGTATGGTCCATTTTACATGAGAATGGCAAGATCAAATACACCAGTTGTCTATTCTGAATCACAAGATTTCCAAACTGGTAAAGGAATCACAATTCGCGATGGCTCTGATTGCACTCTAGCTGCTTGTGGAATAACCGTAAAAATGGCACTTGAAGCGGCTGAATCATTACAACAAGAAGGAATTTCTTGCAGAGTATTAGACATGTTTTCTGTAAAGCCAATTGACTCTGAACTTTTGGAAAAAGCAGCAAGGGAAACTGGCTGTATAGTTACTTGCGAGGAACACAATATTTTAGGTGGAATGGGTTCAGCAGTTGCAGAATCTGTTTCAGAGACATATCCAGTTCCAATAAAACGAATAGGTGCTCAAGATATGTTTGGCGAATCTGCTAGAGACAACGAAGTTTCACTGCTCTTAGAAAAACATGGAATAACATCTTTTAATATGGCAAAACAAGTCAGAGAAATAAGGAATAAAAAATTATGAAAATTTTTCTTGATACTGCAAATTTAGAATCAATTAAAAAATTCAATGACATGGGTTTGCTTGACGGAATTACTACAAATCCATCTCTTCTGTCCAAAGAGGGCGGTAATCCAAAAAATGCCATGGAAGAAATTTGCAAAATTATCAAAGGCGACGTTAGCTTGGAAGTTCTAAGTACTGAATATTCTGGAATGATTGAAGAAGGCAAACGTCTACGTCAGTATGGAAAAAATGTCGTTGTTAAAGTCCCCATGACTCCTGATGGCTTGAAGGCATGCAAGTCACTTTCATCAGAAGGCATACCTGTTAATGTGACGTTAGTCTTTTCTCCAAATCAAGCACTACTTGCAGCAAAATCAGGTGCAAAATATGTCAGTCCATTTATTGGTAGATTGGATGATATTGGTCAAGATGGGATGCATTTGATTAAAGAAATAAAGCAAATATTTTCAAACTATGATTTTAAAACACAGATTCTTGTTGCAAGTATTCGTCATCCAATACATGTTATTGACGCTGCAAAAATTGGGGCTGATGTTGTAACTTTACCTCCTGCTGTTTTAGACAAGATGTTGCAACACCCTCTAACTGATATTGGTCTGGAAAATTTTCTATCTGATTGGGAAAAACTAAAAGCAGGAAATCCTGATGTAAAAATTTAAAATTTCTAAATAATGTCTTAGAAACTGACATGAAATATATTCAAAAATATGTCAACTTGGCTTCCTTTCAATCAGATTTTGGGTTTTTTTACGAGAAAATCGCTCTTTAGTATTTCAAGCTTACTAGAAAGTTATCACCAAGCCTCAAGTACTATTTTACAAATTTTTAATCTATGAATCAGTTAAGAGGAATCATACTAGGGCTAGTGTTGATTTCTGGTACAGTTTTTATGCCTGCAGAGTCTTTTGCCCAAGTCGCTAATTATGATGGTCCGTATTCATCTTTTTTTGAATTATTAAAGTATCTCTTCTCTTCTGGAAATGTGACAATAATTACAAATTCTGATTCGATTTCAGACTTTAACCAGGCAACCATAATTCTCACCAGTAGTACAACTACAACAGACTCTGGGGGCGACTCTATAATTTCAATTAATAATGTCTCATTAACAGAAGGAAATTCAGGAACCAAGACCTTTGTTTTTACAATAACAAGATCAGGCAACATAGCAGGCGAATCATCTGTCAACTTTGCCTCATCAGATGGAATTGCAACACTATCTAATTCTGATTATCTATCAAACTCTGGCACGCTAAATTTTACATCTACT
The DNA here is from genome assembly GCA_022758935.1 of Candidatus Nitrosopumilus sp. Lineage (GTDB taxonomy): Archaea > Thermoproteota > Nitrososphaeria > Nitrososphaerales > Nitrosopumilaceae > Nitrosarchaeum. The sequence continues at coordinate 4,111 of JAEMQG010000040.1, forward strand.
GAAACTACAAAAACCATAACTGTACTTGTGATCGGAGATACCACAGTAGAGCCAAATGAGACATTTAATGTGAATTTATCTACATGCGTTTTTTGTGTAATTATTGATAATCAAGGATTAGGTACAATAACAGATGATGATTCAACACTGCCCAATGTTACAATAAATGACGTTACACTAACCGAAGGAAATTCTGGCACTAGTAACTTTGTATTTACTGTGACAAGATCTAATAACACAGGTACCATATCTGTAAATTATTCTACTGTAAACAACACTGCAACTGAATCATCTGATTATATTCCGTTATCCACAACAACATTGAATTTTCCAGATGGAGGACTACTGAGTAAGACTCTTAGCGTATCTGTAAATGGTGATGTTACAATAGAGTCTAATGAGACATTTTTTGTAAATTTGACTAGTTGTGTTGGGTGCAACATTGCCGACAACCAAGGATTAGGCACCATAACAAACGATGATTCTGCAGCAGATAATTCTGGAAATGATAATTCGGGTGATGATGATTCTGAAGATGATGATGCCGAAGACGATAATTCAGGAGATCATGGCTCCAAAGACAAAGAAACAATATGTCATACACCTCCAGGTAATCCCGACAAATCTCACACAATTACTGTAGGAAAATCTGCTGTTTCAGCTCACTTGGCTCACGGTGATTATCTAGGAAAATGTGATAAACAAGATTCACACAAAGACCAAAAAGAATCAAAAAAACACAAAGAAAAACACAAAGAAAAACACAAAGAAAAACACAAAGAAAAACACAAAGAAAAACACAATGATCAAACCAACAATGATACCAATGATCAAACCAACAATGATACCAATGAT
>JAEMQG010000156.1 GCA_022758935.1 Candidatus Nitrosopumilus sp.
ATTAATCTAGTAAAAAAAACTAAATAATCCAAAATATTTTTTACAATTCACTTTGTACATTCTATGCATTCAGTTGTCTTGTGTTCTTGATCGTCGTTTACGACTGTGATGTTAGTTGTTGTCGCAGAATTTGTCTTTATTTCTGTTTTTTGAAATGCATCTACTTTTATATCAATGCACTTTTTGATAATTTTTCCTTTATCCGAATCTACTGAGTAGGATTTACTGACAACAACTCTAAACTCATAGCTAACTGTGGTTACATCTCCCTCATACGGATTATTGTTGTAACTGGTACGCAGTGTTCCAAATTCATTGGTGTCACCCTGGAAATCTACTGTACCTTGCTTATGATCTACTATATAGTAAACTCGAATCCCGATGTTTTGTCCTGTTTCTTTAATAAAAAATACAGTATCCCAACTTTTAATCTCTGACATGTAAAACTTGTTATACTATAATTTGATAATATTTTAAAGTTTTGTGTCATCTTCTGCATTTAGTGTTTGTAACTAATTACAAAGAGAAAAAACCTGAAACAAAACTACCAAAATCAAAATTGTCACCAAATATAATTTTCAAAGAATTTTGCAATTGGATTTAACCAATAAAAGGCCTGGATTTTGTCCCCCGAATCAAGATATTCTTGATATTTTTACAAATTACATCATTTGTAATATTTTCGTAGAGAAGTAAAGTTTGCTTTAATTTCAATTTTCTTGACCAACTTTAATGCTGATTCTTTGACTATGGATCAAAGTATACTTTAGATATTTTGATTAAGATGAGTGATGATTTGGATAATTTTTTTTGCCGAATTTCCATCTCCAAAAGGATTTTTCCACACCCTCTTCTTTTGCATCATCTTATTGGTACATCTAAGAATTGATTTGGAACTGACTCCAGAAACAATGTTTGCACCCACCTGTACTGTTTCAGGTCTTTCAGTGCTATTACGTAGTGTCACACACGGGACCATTAGTATACATGCCTCCTCTTGCACACCACCTGAATCTGTTAAAATCAATCTTGCATTAAGTTCCATGTGTAAAAATGCAAAATAATTCATTGGCTCAATTATTTTTATAGTTCCAAAAGAAATCCCAAACTTTTTCGCCATTTTTTCTGATCTTGGGTGTATAGGGTATACAATGGGTAACCCAAACTTTTCGCTTACTAACTTTAACCCCTCAATAATTTCTCTAAATCTTTCTGGATTATCCACATTTTCTTGTCTGTGAAGTGATGCCAAAAAAAAACTATTGCGTTTAAGTTCCGGTAACTCAACTACAAATTTTACATACCTTTGGTTTTGAAATACAGAGTCTACAATGGTATTTCCAGTTACAAAGATTTTTTTGTTTTTAATTCCCTCTCTGAGTAGTATTTTTTTCGAATTTTTAGTTGGAGCAAACAAATAATCAGAACAATGGTCTGTCAATATTCTATTCCATTCTTCTGGCATTGCCTCATCATAACTTCGAAGACCTGCTTCAATGTGTCCTATTGGAATGTTCATCTTTCTTGCAGCCAACGCAATTCCAAGAACTGTATTTGTATCTCCCTGAACCAAAACAACGCTTGGCCTTTCTTTTTGAAATATTTTCTCAGAGCCTGAAATTATTAGTGCGGTTTGCTCTCCTGGAGATTTTGATCCAACCTCTAGTCTATACTTGGGCTTTGGCAATTTTAGCTGTTCAAAGAAAACCTCATCAAGATTATACGAATAGTGCTGACCTGAATGTATTATGTAATATTCATAATTTTTTCTTTGAATTTCTCTTATAATTGGAGCCATTTTTATTATCTCAGGTCGAGTTCCAACAGCTATTGCAATTTTTTGTTTCAAAGATCTCATTTTTTTCAAGTCTTGGGTAAAAATATACTTTGACGATTTCAAAAATTAAATACTATTCTCACAAAAACAAACCATAAACATGATTTATCATAATAAACGAAGATTCCAAAATCTATCAAACTACTCCAAGTCTTCCTCTGACATGTCTATTTTTCTTGCAAGAAGACAAAATCTATCCCTATTTTACCCAAAAAATCTGAGATTATCGGAAAATTTTCATAATGACTCCAAAAAATATTTGCCATGATATATGATAAGAGATATCAGTAAATGAAAATCAATGTGGGAAATATCAACATGTCCAATTTATTAAAATTTAAAATAAAGAAATGCTTCAGGATTTCCTTCATAAGAAAAGAAAACACAGAGCATTATTCCTACAAGGAATACCAGCCAATATCTTAGCTTTACATTTGAAATTCTTTCTCTCAAATGTGGTATCTTGTATGATATTATATGTAGTATGACAAATCCTACCATTATGACAATGTGAAATCTGTGAGACAAAATAAAATTCAGAGTGGAGCTAGTGTGAAAATCCACTAGCACGTATTTCATCATGGAGTATTTCATAAAATCAACGTTTTGTACTCTGAATGGAATCCATGCTAAAAAAACAAAATATTGAGTAATAAGGAGTGAAACTAGCCATCCTAGTTTTGTTTTAAAAAATTTTGCATTTCCAAGTAATGGAAATTTATCAACAATAAATTTATGACTTGCAAGATACACACCATGTAAAATTCCCCATAATACAAAGTTCCATGATGCCCCGTGCCATAACCCTCCCAAAAACATCGTGATAAACAAATTTAGGTATGTTCTAGTCTTTGACTTGTGACTTCCTCCTAAGGGAATATACAGATAATCTCGCAACCAAGAAGACAGCGAAATGTGCCATTTTCTCCAAAAATCAGATGGCGAAGTTGCAAAGTATGGTTTGTTGAAATTTATTGGCATTTTAAAACCCAATATCGCAGCTGCCCCTAGTGCAATGTCTGTATATCCAGAAAAATCACAAAATATCTGAATGCCAAAGGCAATGCTGCCTAAAATAATTGTAAATGAGTCTACTCCAATTGGTGCATTAAAGACATCACCTACCATCGGCGAAATATTGTCGGCAATGACCATTTTCTTGAAAAAACCAATTGCCATGAGCGTTATGCCAATTTTCAGATTTGCATTGGTGATAACAATTCGGCGAAATTGTGTTCCAACTTCCAGCCCATCTATCTTTTCTCGAAGCTGAGGCAAAAAGTCTTTTGCACGTAAAATTGGCCCTGCAACAAGCTGTGGAAAAAATGCGACAAAAATTGCATAGTCTGTAAATGATTTGACTGGACTTAGTTGTCCACGGTAAATTCCCACCGTATACGTTATGGAATGAAATGTGTAAAATGAAATTCCAATAGGAAGAGCCAAATTTAACAATGGTATCTGATGGCCAAGATCAAAATAGTGCCCAAAAAAGTTGAATTGCGTTATTGCAAAATCGGTATACTTGAAAAAACCTAAAAGACCTAGATTTCCTGCAAGACTGCAAATCAAAAGAATTTTTTTCCTTTGAATATTATCTGCATTCCAGATTGCTTTTCCAAAATAATAATCCCAAATGGTTGTAAAAATTAGTAATGTGATTAGATAGTTACTGGTATAATAAAAAAAGAAATAACTTGCCAGTAATAGAAATACGTGCTGAAATTTTCTATTTTTAATCAGAACAAATACGCCCAGAATAACTATGAAAAAAATTATAAAATCAATCGTGTTAAACAACATCAGCACTTACGTCCTTTCCAAATGTGCTCTATTCCTTTGTACCTAGCCATCATTAAATGTCCACCTTGATAATGACTGATCAAGTTCTATTGTATTGGGGGACAGGTAATTAGTAATTATTTTTGCAATATCGTCACTATAGACACGTGTAGTATTTTTTGCGTTCATCACAACATGTCGACGATCTTCCCAGATATTCATATCCGCGTATCTATCCCACAACGAGTAAATTGGAACATCTGGATATTCTTGAGATATGTTATTCAAAAATAAATTAAATACATTTGGATCCGGCAAATGCTCCAAACGATGTCTTTCCTGTGGAATGACAAAAATAATAACAGGAATTTTATTCTCGTGTAACTTACTAATTATTTTCTTAAATGCTATCAAGTTTTCATTTTTCTCCAAAGGCAATATGGATTCAAAATTGGCGTAGTCAATCTGTAACTTCGTGTTATTGGCAATTGGGAAATTATATTGTTCTAGGGTAGCATAAATGTCCGGATTTGCATAAAATCTATTATCTCCAGGTAAACCTCCAACCATCGTCAAAAAATTGAGCTTTGGTGACTGTAAAAAATTAAAATCAAATGGGGAATTTGCCAGTTGTGGACCTAACCAATTTTGTATTATGTCATGAGGGCTAGGCAGGAGATTCACTTGACTTTCATCTGATGAAGATGAGTCAGTTGCAAAGTCTCTATCAGATATGCCATACACTACAATTGTAGGTTTAGCAGATATTATCAAATCAATAGTTTTCATTCGTACTTTTGGAACATCTAGTGCGACTCCCAAGTTATAGACAGTATAATTGAGATTATTTTTTAGAAGATCTTCGTGCATGTATATGGTATTTAGAGCCCAGATTTGACTCGAGCCGATAAGAAAGATCTTTTCTTGATTTGCAGGAAATTTCTGTGAAAAGAAAACTCTTTGTTTAACAAGTATGTTGTCACTACTCAAAACCCATGTTCCATCTTCAAGTTTGTAATGATAAAGGAAAAGACCCAGGCTTAGAATTGAGAATGATATGATGAATGCTACCAGTACCGCTAGTGCTACACTTTGGTTCATTTTTTTTGTCTGCTCATCATCATTATGTCTTTTTTGTTGGGATGCGGGTTTTCTCCATTTATACTAATCTTTGAATGTATTTTATATCTTCAACGGGCATTTATGTGAATTATCATATACATAATCAAACAATTTACATACTGTATAATCACAAAAATCACATTGAAGATCGCATGTATTCCCACATTCAATGAAGAATCATCCATAGCAGATATGGTAAAAAAATCCATACCCTATGTAGATAAGGTAATAGTTTGTGATGATGGTTCGACAGATAATACCGCAAAGAGAGCAAAGGAATCTGGAGCCATTGTAATTACTCATGAGAAAAATCAGGGATATGGTGCTGCAATCGCCACACTATTTGATTACGCAAGAAAACAAAATGCTCAAATCATGATTACTATCGACGGAGATGGCCAACACAACCCGGATCAAATTCCTTTACTACTCAATGCAATCACAACTCACAATGTGGATGTCGTAATTGGCTCTAGATTTTTAGATGATAGTACTAAAGCATCAAGCTACAGAAAGACTGGCATCAAAATAATTACTTCGGCTGCAAACTATGGAACAAATTTCAAAGTCTCAGACTCTCAATCAGGATTTAGGGCATATTCCAAAGATGCAATTGATGCGATTCATCCAACCGAGCAAGGCATGTCAGTGTCGACTGAAATCCTACTAAAAATATCCAACAAGGGACTATCAATAGCTGAAGTCCCAATAACAATATCCTATGATGGCGATACATCAGAGCAACACTCTATACCACATGGAGTTTCAGTACTGATGAATACACTAAAGTATGTCTCCATCAAACACCCGTTACAATTTTACGGAATACCTGGACTGGTACTAATAATTTCAGGAATTATTTTAGGTGGACTGTTCTTAGATGGATATCTGAATCAACATGTTGTATTTTATGGTTCATTGCTTGGATCAGTTGTAATGTTTTTGCTTGGTGCCATTTTATCTGTAACTGCAATTATCTTGTTTTCAATGGCAAATCTGATCCGAGATCGACATTAAAAAAATCATCCCAACAATGATTTTAAAGACTGTCAAATTTCTCGGGATCAATGTTTGTAGTTTTCTAAAGATTTGGGATTTAATTAATAATGAATTTTCAACAATCACTTTTCCCCTTAATGCATATCATAGAATAACTGGTAAAAATAAAAATTTTAGGATTTTACTCTGATCCTTTGTTTGTACTCTTTCTGGAACCCGTTCCTCTACCTGTAATTCTTGTCATTCCTTCAGTTGAAGGCCTAGGTTTTGAATTTGGCATGTCGCCCAATCTTCTTGAACCAGTTCCTCTACCTGTGTGAACCATTCTATTTGCTGCCTGTTTTTTTGTTTCGTCTTGTACTTTTTTGAATGCGTCTCCTGCCCATTCTTTTCCAGTATCATCTATTTCCCTTGTTCCTGTCCCTCTACCGGTTCTAATTCTAATTTTAGTCATACTGGAGATTAATTGATCTTGTATTTATTTAATCTCATGATGGTGAGATAACATCGTATTTTGTACAATTTGAATATAATCACTCAAAAATTATATTCTAAATCTATCTGACATAACCCATGACTTTATCTTTTCAGGTTTACTCACCATGTTTGTTTTATGAAAAATAAATTATATTTTCTAATTCCTTTAATTGCCATTATTCTGATTGTCTCCAATGCTTTTTTTGGTCATTTGCTCTTTAGCTCGCCATATGGTCAGGATATCAACAAATATTCCATCTATGTTCATCTTCAACCTGAATGGAATAGTTATCCTGGAAATATTTTCTATGATATCACAAATGTGTGGACTAGCTCCAATTCAAAATCAGATATTAAAGGATTTGATACAAACTCTTACGATACTACATTTGATGATTATAATTTTAATGAACTGTTATATCAAAACCAAAAATCATTTGTGGAATTAAAACATGCATTTAGTAATTGTGAATCAAGTTGGAAACCACATCTTTATCGATACGCTGTTGATAGTATTCGAAATAAAATCGAATTTGTTCAAGGAGTTCAACTAAATAATGATCCATACATATCGATTTTCCCAAACATATCAAATGAAAAATATAGTTCAGAAAAACAAGAGGAAATTATAAAACAAGGATATGCTCAATTCATACCAATCTGCACTTCAAAAAATTCAACTTCTTATGAATTTGCAGTTTCAATAAATGACAAGAATACTGCTTTTGATGTATATTTCATACCCTCTAAAATTGAATTGGAGAATTATTTGGAAAACAGTTCTTTTATTTTTTATACTCAAAAAGGATGCTCTGCAATTAATTATTATAGTTTTAGCGGTACTTGTAATAATGTGGAGAAAAATTCAGGCTTGCTTATAGTAATACCCGACAATCTAAAACTATCATTAACTAAAGTGAAAATTAGTTTGCATGAAAAATCATTAGATTGAATTATGATAAACTACTAATCCAACCCCTTTTTTTGAAAAAAACAAACATTAACACTACTGGAATAAATGAAACGATAATTATTACAATAAACGATGTAAACGGTCCTAAAATTGTCGACTGGTTTCCAATTCCTCCAGGTAAATTAATGTTCATCCCATAAAATGCTGCAATAATCGTTGCAGGAATTGAAAAGGTGAAAACTATTGTTAAAGCCGCAAGCACTTTATTTGTTTGTTCAGTACTGAGCATGAAATCCGTATCTTTGTAAATTTCCATTGTTTCTCTTGATTCTTCTAGAGTTTCTATTACTTTGTCTAGATGATCAATTACATCATCAAAATACAGTGAAAGATCGTCACCATCAGCAAATTTTTTAATGTTTTTAGCGACTTCTAATACAAATTTCTTTAATGGATTTGCTATTCTCCTCATTCTATTTATTTCTCTTCTAAGCAATGCGATATTTTTTGCAACAGATTTTGACTCATCAAACACTCCAACTTCTAAATCATCTAAATTAGCAATTACTCTTCTCGATATGTGCAAGAGATCATCTACTAGAATATCTATTATCTCATGAAGTAAAAATCCGGGTGATTTTCCAAGTAACCTTTCTTTTCTATGTTGATCAGAATCATTTTTACAAATATTTACTAAATCCACTAGTGGTTTTAAATCTCCTTGATGAACAGTTACTAGAAAATCTTTCCCTACAAATATGGAGAGCTTGCTATTTTTTGAAATTTTAACTTGTTGAACAAGTGGCGGAAAATGCAATATTACAAAAAAATGG
>JAEMQG010000037.1 GCA_022758935.1 Candidatus Nitrosopumilus sp.
AAAAACTCATCCCATTGACTTCCTAATTTTTCTATTATTCTAAATGCCAATCTATCCATGTTGACATTTGGCTCTGCTACTATCATTATTACTTTTTCATAAATTGGAAAACTCATTATTACAACATGTTCTCTACGTGATGCAGAATATTTTACACGTCCTAATTCAGTGTCATATTTTTTTCTTTTTTCAACCCTTGCTGCTAATTCCTTACACACTGTATCGTGTTGCTCTTTTGTCAATTTGGGGTCGATATCTTTGTTATATCCTCCAGCCAATAGTTTTCCAAACTCATCTAACAGCCCTGCAAATCTTACTTCGTCATCTTCTAGTAGTTCCTGGCATCTCTTTTCGTATTCTTTGATATTTATCTCTGGCATTCTATTTTGATTGGTATTATCTCTATATTTCTACCATAACCCATTTGTAAATCATTTATCTGACACCGAGGGTTTAAAAGAATGAATTTGCTATATAGTGCAAATTATGAACATACAATCTACTATCCATAATCTATTGGATTTATGGATGAAAATAACCCATGTAAAATCTAAAATACAAATCACTGATTTGGATGAAGACTCTGAAGTTGTAACAATAGATAACGTAGGCATTACCGATTTGGGTATGGGTGCAGTAATTCTCAAAACAAATGATGGTAAAGAATTTCCAATTTCTGCATTTTCAGTTGATGTTGCAAAAAATATCTCTGATTTTCAAGAGGGTAAACGTAGTGATATTCCGTCAATTTATGATATGCTTGAGCATATCTGTGAGGAGTCTGGAGTGTTTCTAGTTAAAGTCAGGATATATGAAAGCGGTGAGGCGTTAAGGGCAAATCTGTATTTTACTGGAAAAAAAGAAATGATTCTGAGAAATCATAGGGCGTCAGATGCAATAGCACTTGCAACATTTTACAGTATCCCAATACTGATCAAAAAGAGCCTCCTTCAACAGAGTCCAAAAATCAACTCAAAGTAACAATGTGCTAATTTTTCTAATTATGCCTCGTATTGTCTTTTAGATAATTCTAATGTGTTTTTTATTCTGTTTTTGATATATCTCTGTTCTTCTTCTGAAAGCAATTTAATATCCTCGCCTTTTGCAAGAATCATCCCTGATAATCTATCTTCATATTGATTTTTTATCTGTATTTCCATACCTTCAATGATTTTGCCATTTTCAAATAATTGTCCTTTGTACTCTATAACATAATTCTCAAGTGAATTTTCAACTTTGTCACAAATTTCTTTTAGCATTTCACTAGTTATCATATACATAAAATAGAATTCATTTCTGAAAAGTCTTTTGTTTTTTAGATTCATTTAAAATTCTGATGTTACAGGTTTACTGAGACCGTATTACACTCTAGTTAGATTGATTTTCTATTTTGAAATCAAGCCTATATACAACTAGACTGAAAATATTTTGTTGAGTTTAACTATATCTCAGAAAAAAATTGCCATCGGCTCATTTCTTGGATGGTCTTTGGATGGATATGATATTGTGTTGATGCTTCTAGTCGTTCCTTCAATTAGTCAATTATTTTTTCCATCAAAGGATCCAGTGTTTAGCATACTTGCAACATTTGCATCATATACTGTTACACTAATAATGAGGCCTCTTGGTTCTGTGATTTTCGGAATTTATGGCGACAAGTTTGGTAGAAAAAAATCTATGATTATTACCATACTGGGATTCTCTGTTGCAACATTTGCAGTTGGACTGTTACCAACATATGCTGTTGTTGGAGTGTTTGCACCAATTCTTTTGATAATGGTTCGTTTGATTCAGGGAATCTTTGCTGGCGGTGAGTGGGGTAGTGGTGCCGTACTAACAATTGAAAGCATTCCAAAACAGAAAAGGGGTTTGTTGTCTGGATTTTTACAAAGTGGATTCTCTTTTGGCTTTCTTTTGGCTGCAATATCTTTTCAAATCATAACCATTGCATTTCCAGGAGACATGTTTGAGGAAATTGGTTGGAGGATCCTCTTTTTTACAGGAATTATTCCAGGCTTTGTCGCGCTATTTGTAAGAATTAGTATGGATGAATCCCCATTATGGATAAAAAAGAACAAAGAATCTGGGCTTGAAAGAACTCCCCTGAGAAGTATTGTTTTTGGAATACATAAAAAAGAGTTTTTGCTGTGTGCTGCAATAATGACTGGTCTTGTCTACATGTATCATGGCTCTATTAGCATTTTACCGACATACTTGGAACAGTTTGGCAATTTTGACAAACGGCAAATAGCCCTAATTATGATTTATGCAACTGCCTCATCTTGGATTGGAATGATTCTTACTGGTTGGTTATCCCAAAAAATTGGACGAAAAAAATCAATGCTTGTTTTTGTATCTGCATCAATACTAGTTTCAATTCCACTTGCAAGTGCGATATTGGAGAATGTCTATGGATTGGTGGTATATGTTGTAATGTTTGCATTTGTCATATCTACTGCATCGGGACCAATCCCTGCATATTTTTCAGAAAGATTTCCAACACAGATACGAAACAGTGCTGCAGGATTTTCATATAATGCTGGTTTGCTTTTTGGTTCTTGGTCTCCATTAATTGCATTATCTTTAATGTCATATGTCCCAAAACAAATGATACCTGTTGCATTAGGGATTAATATTATGATAGGTGCGATAATTGTAATAGTTCCAACACTGCTCAGCAGAGAAACCAAAGATGTTGATCTCTAATTTGAAATTATTTTTGAATCTTGTTGCCAAATCAGTACAATAAAGCCATATCATTAAAGTTGTATTTTTTGAACACACATTTTGTTAAGTAAAAATTTTTCCATATCTAATAATGAAATACATCGGACAAACCAAACTTTCACATGGAATAGTGGTACACTATTCTACCAGTAATGGAAATATAGAATCATGCTTTTACCCAAATTCTGTTAAATAATTTGGAAGCTGACTATTTGCGGATCAACCTTTGCATAGCCCTGCAAGTAAGCAAAGGCCAGCAAACTGATGCCAACAATTGACAATAGGATATTGTGTCAGCTTTCCAACACTATTACGCGTTTCTAGAATAAAAATAGATCCTTTATTGTTTTTAGTAAAAATATTATTTGGTTTATTTTAAAACAGAGATTTTGTTTTTGTATTCTGAAATACAAGTTTGTAGTATCTTGTGGTAAAACATCCTATTATTTCTCTAATTTTTTTTATGGTAACATCTGTTTTAGAAAATAAAAAAGGCGTAACCCTCAATTGCAGAACACTGAGAGATTTCCTCTCGTGGTCAGGACGTCAAACGCCTGATTGCCTTTTTTGTTCTGCAGGGTCACGCAGTCTAATCAGCCGAAATGGTTATCGACATCATCCAGTATAGGAAGTTCAAGTATTTAAGATTTAGTGTGTATATTTATGATAATAATTTTTATTTATTGTAATTTTAATGTAAAATTTGTTAAAAGTTGTAAAATATTAACTCAATGTATGATATTTACATTTATTTGAAAATATTATAATTTTCTTGACAAATGTAATGATATAATCTAGAATTCCTTTAATATCATATAGTCGTATATTGAATGACGAGGAACTGCCAAAATTATAGACAGTAAGGAAATGAGGCGAAAAAGGGTGGAAGCACTCAACATTCGTTTTGATTTTCCATTTACCTCGTTGTATTGTTTTTGTATTTTTGAAATATTTGTATTGGTATTGCATTTAGAAAATTTATGAGCGAAGTTGGTTCATGTCCTAAATGTTTTGGGATAATATTTAGAGAACAAGGTGAGGCGATATCTTGGTTTTGCCCTAGTTGTAATTTAAAATTCAAAACAGAATAGAATAATTTTATGATAAAAAATATTTTTAAAAATAAAATTTAATGGTGAATTAATTCAAATTATAAAATCTAGATCATGTTTTTTATTTTTTTAAATTAATACAAAATTTAGATTATATTAAAGTGAATCAATTCTGTAAAGTCATATGATTTTGAATTATTTGCTTTGTCATCTAATTTTATTTGAATTAATGACCATTTTCCAGGAGCAGAGCCTTCTGGTAGAATCAAATTAATGTCATAGCGTGCAAGATCACTGGGATTCCCATCAAAAAATAAACTATGAAAGTTTTTGTGGTAATGATAAAAGTTATGCTGTATTCCTTGTGGATCACGCAAGATATAGCTTACATGACCTAGTCCAGATTTATCATCTTTTGCATAGTATATTATTTTGATATTGGTCTCACCATTTGGCTCAATTGGATTTGTTGGATTGGCAGTAATGCTAATGTTCTCTGTGTCCAGATATGGATAATTTACATCTGGATTTGTGGTTCGTATGAAAATTGTATTATCTTCTAAAATATTTGTAAAGTTAACCGTACTATAATTTCCTGCAGTGTCACTCATTACAATTTGTTTGATGTTGTAGTTCCCCGTCCTAAAGTATTCTGTTATTTTAAAATTCACAATACATGTGTTGGTCTTACTGTCAAATTCACCGTATTCGCTTACACTGCGACTTGTAATCTCGTCATGATCAATTGTTGCATAACATGATTTGATATCTTGATTATTCTCAACTCTCCAACTTGCAGTTGCACTCTGAACTGATCTTGATTGTAATGAATTGTCATTATGTACGGTTAATCTCAAAGATTTTTTCACATATGACGGTGGCGTAATGTCTTCATTGGAATTATTTACAAAAAACTTCCAACCGAAATCGTTTTGGCCATTGAGTCTCTGATTTTCTATCTGATCGCTGATCACGATTTGATCAGTTTGCCACAATCCACCTTTTGAATTATTGCTAATTGTAACATTCCCTCTCAATACAAGTCCTATTTCACCATCAACTGGTAATAACGTGATATCTTTGTAAGTCCCCTGTTCACTTAAGAGTCGAAGATATGCGCTTTTCGCACCTTGGAATTTGTCTTTACCGCTAAGTTCAATTTCAATTGTTCCATGTTTCTCCTCGTTCTTTTTACCATCCACCAAAATATCGATTCGTATTATTTTGCCAGGATAAATATAATCTGGATACAAGTTGAGTACATCAAATGTAAGATCCTTACGAATTGTTGGAATGTAGATGTTACCTTCCATGATTCTATCTCTGATAAATTCGTACTTGGGAACTGATCTGGATTTTAGCTTGTCTGGATTTATTACAAAGTGAGCAATGCTTTCTGCCATATCCTCATCTGGGTTTGCTAAATGTGCATACGCACTAACAAATTCAGTCGTCTTGTGTGTTGCCCAACCTGATTTACTGTGATTATCTTTGTACCATCCACCAAGATTAATCCAATCATTTTTTAGATTATCTGAGAAAAGATGCTCCCACAAGAAATGTGATTTCTCATGAATGATCAATTTGTGCAAATAGTCGTCTTCTACAGTAAATGCAGATTCCATAAATTCCATATATCCTGGATTAACTAAAGGCCAACTCACTGCCGGAGCATTTTGATATAGAGGATGTGTAGTTCCATCCGCCCTTCTGACTATGTAGTTTAGTCCATCTATTGAGTGAAATCCACTTGGCATTTCCTCAAACATGTTGATTATTTCTACTAGTTCCAAGGGATTGAATTTTTGAAAGTTTTTCTCAGATTCTCCTGTTGTTTTTTGTGTCAGTTTTGTGTAGTCTATAACATTTGTAGAGACACCAAATCGCTCATTGAGAATCTTCTCTATTGCAGTATAGTCTGTTCCTTCATCTGTTACAAACCAAATTAATGCATGATGTAGTCTTTGAGAGAAATATTTTCCCATCTTGTCATCAACTAGTGCGATTCTCTGAGTCGATGATTCAAATACATCTGATGAGATTTCTACTGTTTTGTATGAATCTGTCTTTGTTATTTTGATGTTATTATTGATATGCTTATCACTAAGAATCCATTTTGATGTGACGCCTTTTTGTTCTTGAATCTGATCTCTGGTTTTTTGCGGTATTGTTTCCATCGTTTCAAGCAATGCATGGGACTTCTCTAATCCCCAATCTGCCTCTTCATCACTTAACAAAATTCCATAACGATCCAATAGTTTTTGCGATGCAGAATTATCTGGAATTGTAATTTTCTCATCAAGAAATGTAACTGTTATTGGTTGGTTGATGTAAGAGCTGTATTCTGAACCAGAACTGCTAGAGCTTTGCTCCCAATGATAAACAAATTTAGTGTCATCTGGTATGGTTCTCTGAATTAGGATTGTGTTTGCTGAACTATCTCCGTGTTTTGGAGGTAATACAGATTCAGCATATGTAAATTCAACAGAGTTTATTGAATTATCTATTACTTGGTTGTCCATCATGTCTTCTCTGGCAGTATCCTTGCCATACTGAGTTCTGTATTGGAGATACTGGTCCAATGGAGATATCATACTTTTTGCTTCAACAAAGTTTTCACTTGAAGCAATAATGCTAAAAACTATCAAAAATGTTAATATTAAAATCAGCGCGTGTGACAACTTGCTCCTCTATTGTTGATTCTTGCAACTATAATTTGGTTGAAACAAATCAGTGTTATTTGTTGATTGTGGTATTTGTGTCATGCTATGCATTTTTCCACTTTGGTCTGATTTTGTGCATGTTCGATAGGATGAATCATTTTCCCATTATTTCCAAAAAACCTCTAAAAACCATTTGATTTTATTGTGATATGTTTTCATCTTTTTCTCAAATGCCTTTGATTTGGTAAACTATAGTTAAAATAGTAATTTGAGAAATAATGTCATGAAAATATCTGAAATAAAAATCTACGATAGTCAAACCGGTTATTATTGGCTCCAAATTTATGTCAAGAACCAAAAAGAGGCATTTTCATTAAGACAGCAAATCTTTGATGATCAAGAAATTAGAGAAAAATTACAAAAAGCAATT
>JAEMQG010000041.1 GCA_022758935.1 Candidatus Nitrosopumilus sp.
TGTCTGACAAGAACAATTCCTGCCATGATTATGAAAAGTGTCCCTATTGCAGTATACCAATTTCTACCCCGTCTATAGTACTCATGACTCATGATTAGTAAAAAACTATATTTAGATAATTTTAATGCCCGGATTTTTCATCTTATTTCTTATCATTGCATTTAGCAATAGGGGTGTAGAAATCTCTGCAAGATAAGATAATTCTCCTGGTCCCAAATAAATTGGTCTTAATCCTTTAATTTCATTAATCAACCCATTTACGACTTGGACTGCATCATTGTCATCACCGCAAACAAAAATATCGTAATCAAGAACTAGTGTTGGGTTTACAAGTTTCTTTTCAGAAATCACATGAAATGCAGAAACTAATTTTGATTTGTTTTTCATATATTTTGAAACAAGTTGATATGAAAATGGTTTATTTTCCTTAATTGGAATAAATTCAAACCCTACATCTGTTTTTACCATTGGAACAATTGGTGATATAACAACGCAACTATCTTTAACTTGAGACAAAATTTCTGGACACACGGAATCAATATTCTCATAAGGAATTGATAAAATCAAAACATCACTATTTTTAGCAACGGTAAGATTATCACTTCCTGTAATTGTTCCCTTGATTTGTCCAAATGCTTCTTTTGCAAGATCGGTGTATTCTTTAGCAGAATCTGATGCTCTTGCCGCATCTCTTGAACCAACCACTACATCATGATTTTGAGACCATCTTAGAGCAAAACCTTTTCCCATTCCACCAGTTCCGCCAATAATTCCTATTTTCACGATTATTGTTCAGAGAATCTTATTATTATCTTTATTTGACATTTTATCAAGTTGGGCTCTATTATTTTTCTGAGACATGGTCAGGCAAAAAATAATTTAGAAAGAATTCTTACTGGAAGAACTCCCGGTATACCATTAACTGAAAAGGGAATTGATCAAGCTGAAAAAGCAGCCAAATTCTTGGAAGATATGAACATTTCTGCAATATACTCTAGTCCTATTGAAAGAGCTAGACACACTGCAGAAATTGTCGGCAAACATAACTCCCTTGATGTAATAATTGATGATAGATTAATTGAACTTGATATGGGAAAATTTACTGGCGTACCATATGATGAAATCTTTACTACTCATGGCAATGTTTTCATGAAATTCTATAATGGTGAGCTGGAAATTGCTCACAACGGGGTTGAGACTTTCTCTGAAGTGAAAAAACGCATACTAGGTATTGTCGATCATGTCATTGAAAATCATCCTGATCAGAATGTTGTACTTGTTACTCATATGGACCCGATCAAAGCGATGTTATCTACCGTAGTCGATCTTACTGCTGAGAATTTGTTTGAATTAATTATAGCAAATGCATCTCTAAACATCTTTAGAGAATACAAACGTAAATTTTCAATTTCTGGACTAAATGTAATGCATCCATCCCGTTTTAATCAAGACTGGTAGATAGTAATCTTGAAAACCCTTAAATAGAAATTATAGGTCACGTCTCTCAACAGCTAATGAAGAGTATAATTGGTCTATTCTTAGTATTGGCGATTTTGGTAATCATTCCTATAGTTGATTATGCTTTTGCTGCAGGCGATGAGCCAGGTCACTATGTTGACCGTAGAGTAGTAATTTGGAATTTATTTTATAGAATGATGACAGTTGCATTTACTGTGGGTGCAGTAGTATCTGGAACTATAATTTGGTTATGCTGGAGATTCAGAGAATCACATCCAAAGGCAACTCCAACTCCATATGAAAAGGAAGGAGTATGGTAAAATTTGGGACATCATTCTAACTGGGCTGAATGGATATACATCGGTGTTGTAATAGCTTTAATGGCTTGGGTTGGTTCAGAAGCATGGAATGCCGAAAGATTAATTGAACATATTCCAGCAGATGCCGAAGTTATCAAAGTAACAGGACAACAATGGTTCTGGACATTTGAACATGAAGATGGAACCAAAGAAATTGGTGAATTACATGTTAAAGTTGGCAAAGCTTACAAATTTGAAATAACGTCAAAGGATGTTGATCATTCATTTAACATTCATGATTATGTGGTTTTGATGGATGCAGTACCTGGAAGAATTAATACAGTATGGTTTGCACCAACTGATGTAGGAGAGTTTCCTATTCAATGCAGAGAATACTGTGGACTGATTCACTATAACATGCGAGGTACACTATACGTGGAGGATGCATCGACTTGAAGCTAACGCTTTTATCCAAACTTTCAATTGAGGAGAATTACTAATGGTCCTAGAATTACAAAAACCACGCCCAATATGGCAAATAATGTTTTCAACACATCATACCGATGTCGGGCTGATGTATATCATTACATCTGTTGCATTCTTGTTCATGGGTGGTGTATTAGCTCTTTTAATTAGAGCGGAACTGTTCTTCCCAGGATCACAAATCATTGCAGATTCTATGACATTTAACAGAATTTTTACTGTACACGGAACAACAATGATCTTTTTGTTCTTGTTGCCATTTGCAGCTGGAGTTGGTAATTACTTTGTACCAATCATGATAAGATACAAAGATATGGCATATCCAAAACTAAACGCGATTGCATTTTGGATGATTCCACCAGCAGCCACACTAATTTGGTTGGGCTTTGCTGATTTTACTTGGTATGCAACTCCACCATATTCTATTATCAGTGCACCTGGTCCTGCAGCAGACATGTGGATATTTGGACTAAAAATTCTTGGCGTTTCATCTGTACTTGGCGCTATCAACTTTATTGTTACAATTCTAAAATGTAAACACCCAGACATGTCAATTGGACAAGTACCTCTATTAGCTTGGTCATTTTTAACATCATCATTAATTGTGCTAGTTGCAATTCCTACATTTGCAGCAGCACTTTTGATGTTACTTACTGACAGACTGGGCGTATCTGGATTTTTCAATCCTGCAAAGGGCGGTGATCCAATTGCATATCAGCACTTGTTTTGGTTTACCTTCCATCCTGAAGTGTATGTCCTAGTCATTCCAGCAATAGGAATGATGTATGAAATTATTCCAAGATTTTCAAGAAAACCAATTTTCAGTCACAGCTCTGGCATCTTTGCTTTTGTCTTATTATCAATGGTAAGTTTCTCGTCTTGGGCACACCACATGTATGCCACAGGAATGTCATTTACTGAAAAAACTGTATTCATGATAGGAACTTTGGCAGCAGTGCCAGCGTCTGCCATGCACGTTTTTAACTTTATTGCAACAATGTGGAACGGCAGAATAAAGTTTGCAACCCCAATGATGTGGGCAGTTGGAGGAATTGCGCTATTCTTCTCAGCAGGAGCAGGTGGGGTTGTAAATGCTGCAATGCCATTGGACTTTCAAACACACGATAGTTATTGGGTAGTTGGCCACTTTCACCTATTTGTAATGGGTACAATCGCATTTGGTTCTATTGGTTTTCTCTACTTTATGTTCCCATATGTAACAGGAAGAATGTATAATGAGAGAATGGGACAAGCTCATTTTGTGCTATCGTTTGTAGGAACAGTTTTGGTATTCTTTACACAGCACGTACTTGGCCTATACGGAATGCCAAGAAGAGTTTTTGACTATCCTCCAATTCCAGAATGGATTGCAATGAACCAAATTGCTACAGTGGGTTCAATGGTTATTGGTGTTGGTATGGCGATATTTTTGATAAATATGATTTACAGTGCTGGTAAAGGAAAGATTTCAGACACCGATGATCCTTTCAATCTAGGCGGAAAATACTACTGGCCATATGAGGCAAAGAACCCACATCATTAGGAGAATATGAAATGAATCAAGATAATCAAACAATTTACAGGACAACTTCGGCAAGAACTGGAAAAATGTTGGCAATTGTACTGGGTATTTGCATTGTTGGCGGTATAATTTTCTTTAGCATGTGGGATTACTGGACTTCATATCAAGCTCCAGTCGTTGCTCAAATGGCAGGTGCAAAAAATACTGGTCCTGCAGCAGTTGCAACTGGAAAAACTATTTCACAAGATCTCAAATTTATAGAATCACCTGATTTCAAAACATTTGCATTTAATGCATTACCAGGAGAAGAAGGACACAATCCTCCAATCAATGCAAATGTTGGAGATAAAATTGTATTTAACGTTGAAAACGGCGGAAAATCATTTCACGCCTTTGGTGTAACAGCTGATACTGAGGGCTTTGCTGGCATTTTCCCAAGCAGTGCTATTAATTCTGCATCAAATCCACTTAAACCAGGAATGAAAGGATCATCTGAATTCATTCCATCAAAAGAAGGTACATACTATTACATTTGCACAGTTCCAGGTCACAGAGAACAAGGAATGGTTGGAGAAATTATTGTGGGTTCATCCCAGGTAGTTGAAGCACCAAAGGCAGCAGCCCCAACTGGAACTCATATTGATTTAAGTGTAAATTTTATAGAATCACCTGATTTCAAAACATTTGCATTTAATGCATTGCCTGGCGAAGAA
>JAEMQG010000177.1 GCA_022758935.1 Candidatus Nitrosopumilus sp.
AAACAATGTTTTAGAAAACAAGTCTATTTCCAGAGATGAAATAATACAAATCTATGAAAATTCGAAAAATACCCCTAATGAATTATTTTCAACAGCCCGAAATTTGAGAAAAAAGTTCAAAAACGACTCGGTTACATTCTCAAAAAAAGCATTTTTCAACATCATAAATTTATGCAAAGATACGTGCTCATACTGCACTTACAAGGCAGAGCCAAGTGAACAAAAACTATCCTTAATGTCAAATCAAGAGATAAAACAATTATTACATCTTGCAAAAAGATACAGATGTGTAGAAGCTTTGTTTGTAACAGGCGAGCAACCTGAACAAAAATATCAAGAAGCAAAAGAATGGCTTAAGACAAATGGATTCAGTTCAACTGCAGAATATTTGATTCATGCATCAGAAATGGCATTAGACGCAGGATTGTTTCCACATACTAATGCAGGAAACTTGAATAAAGAAGATCTCAGAGAATTACAAAAAACCAACGTATCAATGGGATTAATGTTGGAAAACATTAGTGAGAGACTAACAAAAAAAGGAATGCCTCACCATATGGCATCAAGCAAGAAACCAAAAGCACGACTAAAAGTATTAGAAGATGCAGGTGAGTTAAAAATACCAATGACTACAGGAATACTCGTAGGAATTGGAGAAACTCCAATTGAGATAATAGATTCAATTTTGGCAATAAGAGAGTTGCATAGAAAATATGGAAACATTCAAGAAGTGATTTTGCAAAATTTTCAACCAAAACCAGATACCCTGATGAATGATTTTCCCCCAGCAGATGAAAATTATTTCAAGACAGTGGTTGCATTAACAAGAATAATCATGCCAAAAATGAACATACAGATTCCACCAAATCTGTCACCAAACTCTTATCATAGTTTCTTATCTGTAGGAATTAATGATTGGGGGGGAATTTCGCCACTCACACCAGATTATGTGAATCCAGAATTTTCTTGGCCGGAGATTAAAAAAATAGAGCAAGACTCAAAAAATGCAGGATTTGAATTAAAATGCAGATTTCCTGTATATCCAGAATTTTTTTCGTTTATTGGTAAAGAGTTAAGAGATGAGATGAAAAATATCGAAGATGAGGAAGGATTGGTAAGAATGGAGCATTGGAAATGAATGTCAATTTAGATGCACTATTCAAGAATGCAGACTCTGTTGTTTCAGAGATTTTAGACAAGGCATTATCAGATAAAGAAATAACAGCACAGGAAGGATTGAGACTGTACAGCACTACAGGACTAGATTTTCATCTAGTTGGATTGGTGGCAGATGAAATTAGAAGAAGGAGGGTCGGCGATACAGTCACATATGTGGTAAATAGAAACATCAATTTTACCAACGTATGTATTAAACAATGTGGATTTTGCGCATTCAGTAGAGATTTTAGAGAAGAGGAAGGCTATTTTCTTCCAACCGAAGAAATTGTCAGACGTTCAAAAGAAGCATATCAGCTAGGTGCAACTGAAGTCTGTATTCAAGCAGGTCTTCCACCAGACATGGAGGGGGACTTGTATGAAAAGATTTGCAGAGAAATCAAAAAAGAGATTCCAGATATTCACATACATGGATTTTCACCTGAAGAAGTTCTTTATGGTGCAACAAGATCAAAGACAACAGTAAGGGAGTATCTTAAAAGACTCAAAGAATCAGGAGTAAACACCCTACCAGGAACAGCAGCAGAGATTCTAGATCAGAAATTAAGAGACAAAATTTCTCCTGGAAGAATCAGCGTAAAAGATTGGGTAGAGGTTATCAAAACAGCTCATAATCTTGGAATAAACACAACCTCAACTATGATGTTTGGACATGTCGAAACACTTGAAGACAGAGTAAATCATATTGTAAAAATTAGAGAAATTCAAAAAGAAACTGGTGGATTTACAGAATTTGTCCCACTCAATTTCATCCATAGTGAAGCTCCAATGTACAAACATCAATTGCATGAAGGAATAAGACAAGGAGGTAGTGGAAATGATGTATTGCTAACTCATGCCATTGCAAGAATTATGCTAAATGGTTACATAAACAATATTCAAATGTCTTGGGTAAAAGAAGGACAGAAAATGTCGCAGCTGTTGTTAATGTGGGGAGCCAATGACTTTGGTGGAACTTTGATCAATGAAAGCATTTCAACATCTGCAGGATCTGAACATGGTCAACTAATAAGACCAAAAGAAATAAGAAGATTAGCAAGAGAGATTGGGAGGATTCCTGCTGAAAGAAATACAAGTTATAAAATATTGAAAAAGTTTGATAACAATAATGAATCAGACGATGAATTAGATAAAATTACAGACATGTCTAGATTCGGATCATATGCAGAATTAATTAAAATTAACAAATTCAAATACAATAATCCAAGACAGTAATTATCCGCCTCGAATAATGCACAAGTTATTCAAAAAAAATCGATGAGTGTAAAAATGTATTTGTGAAAAAGAAAATAACAGTCAGAGTATTACCAGTTCTAAAATTATAACATTAGAACAGAATTCGGATGAGAGACAAAGAATAAAATTGATTCATGGAAAAAAATTCAACTATTCAAACAATTAATGAAAAAAAGATACAATGCATGATAAAAAAATACACAACATATGAAAACAAAAGAAATTTAGTTATAGCCATTCATCATATTATCAAATAGAAAATACATCATTAATTCAATCTAAAATAGTCATTTCTGGGTTAGCACATATACGGCTTAAATGAATAGTTATTTGACAAGTGTAACTAGTTTTCCAGGCATAAGATACAGTGTAAAAAAACTATCCAGATTGATCAATAATGATTCAAGATAAGATTAATAAGGTAATATACCGTACTATACGGTATGATGCGAGCAAGATTAACATACGTGCCTTTAGAGGTAGCGGATCAATTTGAAGATTTTATAATAAAAAGAGACGTGCAAATACTAGATGCAGTAAAGGCAAGGACCAGAGATTACAGTACACTTTCCCTTTTAAAATTATTGTATATGCTTAAGGGAAATCCGATGACGTTTTCGGATTTGTATTCAAAATCAAAGATAAGAATGAAAAGATCATTTTTAAATTATTTGCATCTCTGTGTAGATTACAATTTTGTTCAAAAAGAAGCAGTTGGATCAAATGTAATGTATTCCATCACAGACAAGGGAAGAATCATGTTGAATTTGTTTATTCATAAAAGTAGTTAAACAAGAGGGGAGTAAATTTTAAAACTATTGGTTTTTATAAAAAAGTACAATTACAAATAATGTAATTCACCCATGTCAATTATCAACAATAATGTTGCAAACCCATAGTCAATAAAGTAATTAGACAGAACAAATCGACGTAAAGAATGCAAGGATCATTTCCAGAAGCTGAAGTATTTGAGCTTGGAAAAATTGACCTCAACAGCCCCATAATATTTGCAGGATTTGTCGGGGCAGGAATTGTTGGGCCACTTGCAATTAGCCACATTATTGAAAAATTAAAAATGGAGCAAATTGCGGTGATGAGATCAAAATATCTCCCACCATCCACTGTTTTTACACGAGGTATATTGCGTCATCCTTTTAGATTCTATGCAAACAAAGAAGGAACAATATGTGCAATAATTTGTGAGATAACATTAAGGATGGAAGGATTGTACTCACTTGTTTCAGCCGTTTTGGATTGGGCAGAGAAAAATGGCTCAAAAGAAATTGTAATTTTGGATGGAGTAGCAAGTGCAGAACACGATAACAAAGCATACTGTGCAGCAAAAGAAGATCTGGTAAGAACAATGGCAGACAAGGACATCAACATGATCCCACAGGGATTTATCACTGGAATTCCAGGAGGAATTTTAAATGAATGTATAGTAAGAGAAATTCAGGGAATAGCTCTATTGGCTAAAGCAAACAAAACGTTACCAGACCCTGCCGCAGCATCTACACTAATCGAGGCACTAAACAGATTCTATGATATGAAAATAGATACCTCAGAATTGCAAAAAGAAAAAGATAGAATTAATTCAGAATTTAGCGAATTGTCTCAAAAATATGTTGAACATAGAGAAGAACTATCGGGCATGTACATGTGATCTAAAACTAGGCAAATTCTTTTATTCACAGCAAATACGCATCAAACTATGGTCTTGACCTACAAAAATGCAGGTGTAGACATAGCAAAAATCAAACAAAGCCAAGCAGCAATAGGCAAACTAATTGAATCTACACATAAACTCCAAAAAATGGTAAAAATCAAACAGGGTTTTGGGCATTATGCGGGAATTGTAGAAATTCCAGGAGGAACCCTATTAGCTACACATACAGATGGCGTAGGAACTAAAGTAGTAATTGCAAATTTGATGAAAAAATACAATACGATTGGAATTGATTGTGTTGCAATGAATGTAAATGACATTATATGCATTGGTGCCACACCTGTTTCATTTGTAGATTATATTGCGGCAAACAAAAATGATCAGAGAATCTTCAAAGAAATTGTAGAAGGATTGGTAAAGGGGGCAAAAAAATCTGCAATGCCAATTGTTGGTGGAGAAACAGCAATAATGCCAGATGTCATTGCAGGAAAAAGATTCTCTTTTGATCTAGCTGGGATGGTAGTTGGACTAGTTTCAAAAAAAGACATGGTATTGGGAAATAAAATAAAGCCCGGAGATGTAATTGTTGGTGCAAATAGTAGTGGAATTCATTCAAACGGATATTCATTAGCAAGAAAAGCACTTTTAAGAAAATATTCTGTAAAAGACAAAGTAAAAGGAGTAGGAGTAATTGGAGAATCCCTTTTGATACCTACGGAGATTTATGTAAAGCCAATTTTAGAAATAATTCAAAAGTGCAAAGTTAATGGTTTGGCACACATTACAGGGGGAGCATTCACTAAATTACTTCGTCTTAAAAAAATAGGATATGATATAGATTCATTACCAGAGATCCCACCAATAATGGGATTAATTGAGGAGCAAGGTGTAAAACCAGATGAGATGTACAAGACGTTTAACATGGGTGTAGGGTTTTGTGTTGTTGCATCACAAGATCAGGCAGATAAAATAAAATCAATATTTAAAAAACACAATATATCAAGTCAGGAAATTGGTCAGATTACATCTAAAAAAGGTGTTTTTGTGAATTCTACAAAAGTTGCCTGAGAGATTAGATAGATGTGAAATAATATTCAACCGATAATTATCTTATATGGGCGTATTTTATTTAAAAATAGAGAATGAACATATTTACCAACTATATTCAGTCTATTAATAAAAAAACAACCATAGGACTTTCACTTTTAATCGTTCTATCCATTTTGATTTGGATCGTTCCAGAAATAATTG
>JAEMQG010000183.1 GCA_022758935.1 Candidatus Nitrosopumilus sp.
AAATATTTTTGGGAATAATCCTTCACTAGACATTGCATAAGAAAGTCTGGAAATACCTAAGACAAAAGATGAGCTAGTGCCAGAAACTGAAGCAAGAGCTCCAAAACTCACAATCATTCCACCTACATATCCTATGACAAGCGTACCTGCTAGTACTAGCGGTAATGCATTGTGTGAAAGGTCAACCCAGTTAATTGATCCATACAAAACAAAATTTGTAAGTAAATAAAATAAAATCACCAATATCATCCCAACTACTATTGCTTTTGGAATGACTCGTTTTGGATTTTTTACTTCACTTGCAGGTAAAGTCCCCATCTCAAATCCGGCATAAGCCCAAAAAATCAAGACAAGTGCTGAACCAAAATTCTCCCATCCCAAAGGAGCAATGGGAGAATAATTTTGAACTAGTTTTTCTGGATTGTATGTAAGAAAAACAAACCCCAATACAATTACAAGAACAAGAGGTACGAGTTTTATTATAGTTAAGACATCATTTACCCTTCCACCTAATTTTACACCAAGAATATTTACTGTTGTTAATGAAAAAATGAATAACCCTTTAACTAAAACTTCTTGCCGCGGTTCTAATTCTATGAAATAGTGAAGATATCGAGTAAACACTATAGCAAACAAAGGCAGTGCCATCGTTTCAGCAATTAACATTAGCCAACCAGTCAAAAACCCATAGAACTTTCCAAACGCCTTTGAAACAAAAGCAAATGGTCCACCAACTTTTGGAACATAGTAACTTGTATATGAAAATACTAATGCAATAACAAGGGCAAAAACTCCAGCTACAACCCATACGATAATCGAAGCAGGTCCAATCATTGCTGCAGTCAATCCTGGTGTGATGTAGAGATCAGCGCCAATTACTGACCCTATGATGAGATTAGTAAGATCAAATGAAGAAAGACTTTTTTTAAGATTCAATGTTTGCCATTATAGTTACCCGTCCTTGTTTAATTCTTAAAATTCCTTAGTAATCATGCCTTTGGAAAAAATTACTTTATTACAGTAACTGGAATTCTTGAAGTTTGAACAAGATAGCTGGAGACACTGCCCAAGAAAAGACGTTTTAGCGTGCTTTTGCCTTTTGCGCCAATTACGATCATGTCGTGTTTGTATTTTTTTATGAATTGCCCTATGTCCTATGCCGGGTCATAGCCATAGATTATTTTAGTTGTACATGGTATATTCTGATTTGTACATCTATCCTCAGCATCCTGTACAAATTTTTGCTCTTTTTTGACCAAAGACATTTTGACTTTATCTTTTGAATGGCCAATTGTATAAACTGGTGGAAGTATTGCAATATGAAGAATTGTTATTGATGAATTACTGTCTCTAGCAAATTCAATTGCTTTTTCTAATCCTCTGACCGAATTAGATGAACCATCTATAGGTACAAGAATTTTTCCCATTACATTTTAAATTAAACACTAGAATTTATACTCGTATGTGAATTTTCACGATAAAAATATCCACTCTCATTTTTGAAAAATCTAATTCAAGGTTGATGATCTTGCTTCTCACAATGCTCATTGAGTTTATCAATGTCATGAATATATCCAAAATAAATCGCTGTTTTTACTGCAGTCTCATCAATTCTAGGATCTACTAATGCATTTAGGTATGCTGCAGTACCTGATCTGGCAAGATGGTTTATGCCAACGCCCTCTGCATGTATTGCCTGTTGTAATGTAATGTCGGGATCAAAGTAGTCTTTTCCAAACGTTTTATCAAAGTCATCATTATAATTAACCCCTAGATTTTTCCATAATTCTAAATTATTCTTCCAGAAATCCGGAGTGCAGCCATAAACAATATTTTTTTCTTGAGTCATTGACAGTATGAATATTGAAACCAAAAATACTGTTCCAATTACGATCATTGCAAATAATAATATCTTATTTATGATCATTTTCTGAGAATTATCATACGAATAGATAACTATAAAAGTTCAGTTTATCCACTTTGATACGTTATTAATTTGGCAAAAAATTATTTCATACTATTCTCTGTGATCTCATTAATTTTATTAATTGGGATAGTTCCGGTTCTGCCTTTTGTTAATGCTTCTGTTAATGCTCAAACTACATGTAATGAGGGAATGGTTCTAGTTTATCGTAATGTGGCAAAGGATTATCTTTGTTTGACTGCGGATTCAGCTGAAAGTTTTGAGAAGTATGGATTGGGTCAAATAATTGGAGATACAACTGTTGGACAAAAAATAACATCTATGGATTCTCATCTAATTCCGGGACAAAAGATGAAGCAACCAAACATAATTGTAATACAGGCAGATGATGTTGGATGGTTTAACATTGGTGTATATAATCAGGGCATCATGAGTGGCAAAACGCCAAACATAGATCAGCTTGCAGCCAAAGGCATGAGATTTACTGATTACTATGCTGACCCCAGCTGCACTGCAGGACGTGCAAGTTTAATCACCGGCGAATTACCCATTCGCACAGGTCTTACTACTGTTGGACAAGCAGGATCTCCAATAGGTATGCCTGCAGAAGCTCCAACCATTGCAACTATTTTAAAATCTATGGGATATAATACTGGCCAGTTTGGTAAAAATCATTTGGGTGACCTGAATCCACACTTGCCTACCGTGCATGGATTTGACGAATTCTTTGGTTTTCTATATCATCTTGATGCAATGGAAGATCCCTCCTGGCATTCGTATCCATCAGATCAGAATATGCTCATAGGCCCACGCAACATGATTCACAGTTGGGCAAGTAATGTCGACGATAGTACCGTTGATCCTCGTTGGGGTAAAGTTGGCAAACAGGTAATTGAAGATGCAGGTACACTCCCACCAAAACGTATGGAGACCCTTGATGATGAGATTCTTGATCAGTCCATTAGCTTTATGGACAAGTCACTAAAGGACGACACGCCTTTCTTTGTTTGGCTTGCTCCATCCCGGGTGCACATTTTCACACACTTGAGTCCTGAATACGAAAAAACTATGACTTCTGAGAATGGTTGGTATACCGAAGAAGCAGCCATGGCCGAACTTGATGATACAGTTGGAAAAGTGATGGACTACCTTGAAACTAATGGCCTCAAGGATAACACTATTGTTATTTTTACTTCTGATAATGGTGCCGAAGTTTTCAGCTGGCCCGATGGTGGGATGACGCCGTTTAGGGGCGAAAAAGGCACTATTTATGAAGGCGGAATGCGTGTGCCTTTGATTGTGAGCTGGCCAGGCCATGTTCAGATGGGCAAAGTTGAAAACCAACTCATGTCTGGACTTGATTGGTTCCCAACATTGATTGCAGCTGCTGGTAACCCTGATATTGTAAAGGATCTCAAGGAAGGAAAACCGGTCGGAAGTACTACGTACAAGGTTCATCTTGATGGATACAACCAGATGGATATGTTAACCGGTAATGGTACAACAAAACGTAATGTGGTCTATTATTTTTCTGAATCTGAGTTGGGAGCAGTACGTATTGGTGATTACAAGTTTAGGTTTATCGAGCAACCCGACGGTATTTTTGGAGGCAAAATCAAATCGAATACACCTGTCATTACAAATCTTCGTCTTGATCCATTCGAACGTGCAGAGTTTCCAAAAGGCAGTATAGGATCATTGGATTATTATCAATTCTACTTTCACGAAATGTGGCGTTTCGTACAAGTACAAAGACAAGTTGGTGAGTTAGCTTCAACCTTTATTGATTATCCACCAATGCAAAAGGGTGCAACATTTAATCTAGATTCGGTTAAGGAGCAGGTCCAGCGTGCAAGTAACGCAGGAGACTGAGTAATGAAACACCACAAGGAAAAGAAGCAAACTAGTTACATTTCCAACAAGATGATTTCAACATTATTATACGATTATACTGGCCACAACCCAAAGTATTGAGCGGTGAATGGATGCCTTCTGCAGTAGAGATAGTCAAATAAAATGCAGTATTACATTCTTGCAATTTTATTCATAATTGTTTCATCTATTTTTGTAGTTGATCAGGTTTTTGCCGAAGAACAAGTTCCAGGAGCAGTTCTTGCTGTTGAAACTGATCCATATTATTTCTCTGACGGTGGAATAGGAATTGGAATTTTAAAGTTTTTTGATAGACCGATGACTCCGTATCTGGTACCTGGAAAAACCACTGAAGACTCTTCGCTCCAAGAAATTTACAAAGCCTACATTGAATCCTCAAAAACTGATCAGAAAATAATTGTCGATGACAATAATCGTGCAACCGCATTTACGGTGGATTTTTCTGGCGGTGATCTTACTGCAAAACAGTCATTCAATACTTTTTCAAAATTTACGCATCTTGATAAAAATATCAAAACTCAAGTTCCTCACAATTATGAAAACATCCAATATGGGTTGGAACTGGAATCGCTTCCAAGTGAGGACAAAAAACCATTCTATGAAAATCTAGTTAAACCCTCAATTAATGCTGGAAAAAAGCCAGAACCATTTGACATTGATATTAAAGTTTTAACTGGTGATGGCTCTACCCTACAACTCTGGCAATATACGAAATGCACCATCAATTCGTATACGCCATATCTGGATGAAAATCTATTAAAAATAAAATTTGTAGCGTCTTTTGTTTCTGAAATAAGAGACAAGACTGCATTTAGCTGCATTGGTTTCAAACAAGACTTTGTTCTAAAAGAAACAACTGCAAAACAAGATTCACCTATTATTCCAATTTTACCAAGCAAGGAAACCCGGGCAGATAGAATACTTGTCCAGTTTTCTGGAGGCGAATTTACGAACACCACATCCTTTGACTCTTTCTCAAAATTTGTTCCAATATCAAAGGATCCTAATTTTCCAATCTCAATTCCGGGAAATGTCATTGGAGAAAAACCTAGATTTGCACTAGAGGCACATCCTACAAAAGATAAACAGTCTTACTACCAACAAATCAGCCGATACATCAATCCTGGAAAAACACCAGAATCTTTTGATGCAACAATTCATCTCATAACTGGAGCAAACAATGTATTGCAGACATGGAAATACACAGATTGCAAAGTTTACAACTATGTCACATTTTTTACAGATAACAATCTGATTTACAAATTCATGCAAAAAGCAGGTTCAGAAATAAGAGAAAAGACATTTTTTGAATGCAGTGGGTTAATGTTGAATCCAGATGTAGATATCAAACAATTAAAGACTGCTTCTGCTTATGTTTCTGATGATTCATCACGTGCAATGGTGTTTTCTGTTCATTTTGAAGGTACAGACATTGCACCAGCACAAACAATCAACTCGTTTACAAAATTCTCACCTGTCACTCATGAGGAAATGAAATTGATGATCCCAGACGCACCGTTTGGAGATGAGCCAAAATTCTTTCTAGAATCTCTTCCTGGTAAAGACAATCAGTGGTATTATCAATTAATGAGCAGATACATCAATGCAGGAAAAGTACCTGAACCCTTTGAGGTAACAGTGGCTGTAATGACTGGAGATGCAACCACAATTCAAGCCTGGAAATACTCTCATTGTCAAGTGTTATCCTACAAAACATATTTGGAAGATACACTGGTTCTAAGAAAATTCACTGATACATTCTATCCAGAATATCGTGATCGTACAATATTTCAATGCACTGGCTTGTCATTTGACGGAAATTCTTTTGAAGCAGAAAAACCACAACAAAAACTAAATCATGTAGATTTTATTCCATCCAGCGATTCTAGAATCAAAAACATTATCGCCACATTTTCGGGTGGAGACTTTACAGAACCAATGGCCATTTACACTATTGGTAAATTTGATCCGAAAGTTGATCAGAGAAGCCAGACACAAACTAATTTTGTCCCATTAAACATTATGATAATTCCAATTGAAGAATCTTCACCACCATGTACTGATAAAGACTGTCTTGTTCCATTGCATCCAATGGTGCCGCCTGAAGAGGAAGAGCCAGGTGTTAGTTCAAAATATGCTGTATCAGTTAATATGCCACATCTATCAATTACAGAAAAAAATGATTATGTCAAATCCACTGAATTTACAATTACTTCGCTTCCAAGCAAAGACAAGATGCCATACTATGAAGTTGTAAATAAACACGTCAATGCAGGTGCAAAGCCACAACCTTTTGATGTCACATTTGACTATGTCACAAGAGATGGCACAATATTGCAGTCTTGGAAGTATGTCGATTGTCAGATTGTACATCTTGATTTGAAGTTTGCAGATAACCTTCTTTATTTCTCACTTAGTGGAAGAAAAGGCGTCGCTGACATTGTTGATGTCTCGACATTTCAGTGCAACGGTTTTTCTGTAAATTTTAATCAGCATCAGTCAAGTATTCCTCAAGACATTGTGGCAGTGCCGTCACTATATGATATGGCTGCATTAAATATCGTTAGTTGGTATGGTGGAGAGCGTACAAATGAGAAGACTAGCTCACTGATACAAGAAGTTGAAACTCGCACTGATACAAGTATATTTGTGGGTGATCTTTTAAACGCTCAGCACAAAGATGCATATGACTTCATAAGCCGATACATCAATCCTGGAAAAACACCAGAGCCAGTTGATGTAAGAATTGACAGTGTAACAGGTGATGGCACCATTTTGTATTCTATTGTTTATAAAAAGTGCAATGTTGATGATGCTTCCATCTATTACATTGATGGTCTTGCGATAATTCATTATGTCCCTGGATTAAAGCCTGAAATTCGTGGACAAGGAGTTCTTGATTGTGCTGGTAGATATTTCAAGACATCTCCTCAACAAGATCCGTTATTTCATCCTTCATCAAATCTTAAAAAAATTCCACCGATGATTCAAAGACTAGCCGGTATACCATCAGGAAGCGTAATGTGTAATGATGAATATGATCTCATGATTAGGCCTCCAAAAAATGTTCCAGTTTGTGTAGGGACTGAACATGTGCCAAAATTTGAGCAAAGAGGTTGGACAAAACCCTTGGAAACAGAAAAGAAAAACTTGAGTGATGTTTTCCGAACCACTCTTCCAACAAATGATGAGAGGGCAACTTCATTTACAATTACCTTTGAAGGTACAGACATTGCACCAGCACAAACAGTTAAAACATTTTCAAAGTTTGTGCCAATTGCAGATGAAAACTCTGCCATACTACGGCCATCGACCCCACTTGATTCTTCTGCAAAAGCATTCTATCTGGAATCCCTCCCAAGCAAAGACAAGTCTTGGTACTATGAACTGGCAAGCAGGTATGTAAATCCTGTAGCAAAACCCGAACTATTCAGTGTCATGATTAATGTAAATGATGGAAAGGCAGACATTTTCCAAACTTCGAAATACAGTAAATCCAAAATCGATGATTATGTAACTTATTATGATGATGCTTTACTGACGTACAAAATGCATCAAAAATGGCAATCAGAGTTTAGAGACAGATCAATTTTTAGCTGCGCTGGATTATTGATAAATTCATAAAATATTTTATTCTAACTATATATCACAACACATTCTTTTCAAAATGATTCAAAAATATTTTACTCCAGTTATTTTTGTGAATTTACGCATCAAAGATAGGAGAAAACTATCATTTGGACAAATTTTGATGTGATAGTATGAGGTTCCACTCTATGTTTATCGGCACTATCCCTTACAGATTCTAAAATTCTAGGTTTTAATTTAAGGTTTTTTCGATTAATGTATTTCTTAATGGTATTGCATGGTAGGAAATAGTCAAGGCATATGATCAAGATTAAATACAAATTTTGTACATATTGAACATGGCAAGTAAACATGATTATTTCAAACAGAACTGCTCAAAGAGCGAGCCTGAGACAATTGCAACACATTCAAGCGGGACTGCATTTTACAGGTGCAAAAACTGTAATTATTTTGGAGCCATAGAGTCATTCACACAGCCTTATCATACTTTTGAAATATTACAACAGCATTAATCATATCTGATATAGAATCCTCTAGATGTTTTATTATTTTGTCATAATCTTGAAGCGTTTCTTTTTCTGATGTAATGTTTTTTCTCACCTTTATCTCATCTATTGCATCTTGTGTATTCTGCAACGCTTCAAGTGTCATATCCAGTGGATTTACCATTATTGTTTAGTGCTTTGACCTGTATTTTTCTATTTGGTGAAAGAAAGAGTTCGTAGAACCCTTTATGAACATCAGATAATTCATCTAATCAAATAATGAAATACCTTGTTTTACTATTAATTTTGATTGGATTTGTTACAATATTATCATCTCAATATGCAAATGGCATACTGGTAGGAGACGGTAAAGAAGAAACTGATGTAATTCTGGTTGGAAAAGTTAAATATTCGACTAAAATCTGCTTCATCATGAGCAAACCTGCTGATCTTGGTTCATTAAAAATTGGTTCATACATTCTGTTGCCAGTTTCGGATCAACCTGATGGTGAGGCTTGCAGAATTACAGAATATGATACATCTAAACCAGGAAAACACGGTGCAGCAAAAGCTAGGATTGTGGGCGTGGGAGTATTTGATGGAAAATCCCGACCACATGTAGGACCTGTTAGCATGCAAGTACATATCCCACTAATAGACAAGAGAACCGGTCAGATCATATCAATTATTGGTGATACTACACAAGTTATGGATTCAGAAACTTTTGAGACAATTGATGTCACTTTGGTTGATTCTGAAATAAATGGAGTACTTGAAAATGGCCAAAACGTTGAATATTGGAAAGTAATGGACAGAACTAAAATAATGCGTATCAAAAGTTAGGTCTTATTAGTAACGCAATCTTTATTTTCATTCGTGGTTTTACGTATCAAATAAGCTCGCTGGATAGAGCGTATAACACAAGAGATCCTTGGTTCATAAGTTCATCAAGGTTCCATTAACCCACAAAATCTAAAGAATCATACGAATACAAAATTCAAAGATTCATGAAATTCACATCTAAATTACAATATGTAAAACATGCAGAAGACTTTGAATCGTTATTGGATATGATTCAAAAAGATTACTAACATTTTAGAATTTGTAAATTATCTAGTCCCAAGGATTGGTGTACAAAGCAGTCAAGTCAACACATTTGGGTCATTCTTCAACTCTTTATCGTGTCATATTATGGCCTCTTCATCTTTGCCAACTTCATCAAATTCAATTCCTAATCTCTAGAATTTACCTCTTAACTTATAAGCCAATTATATGCCAAAAAAATGTTAATTGAAACGCACTTTCAAAATAGCAATCATTTCATGCATTGTAGCTGTCATAATTATTTCTGCAGCATTA
The DNA here is from genome assembly GCA_022758935.1 of Candidatus Nitrosopumilus sp. Taxonomy (GTDB): domain Archaea; phylum Thermoproteota; class Nitrososphaeria; order Nitrososphaerales; family Nitrosopumilaceae; genus Nitrosarchaeum. The sequence goes on from JAEMQG010000183.1 coordinate 9,250, forward strand.
ACTGTACATTTCAGACTTTCAGAAACGGAAAAATCTGAAATAGCATCCGGAGCTGAACAAAATGAAAAAGAAAGTGCAAGTCAAGTAGCAAATGAGATTGTAAATAGTCTTCAAAACAAGCCAAATTCAGAAGGAAATGAAAAAGGTGAAAC
>JAEMQG010000081.1 GCA_022758935.1 Candidatus Nitrosopumilus sp.
AAATGCCGTTGTTGTATATGGTGATCAAGAACCATTTCAAGGATGGTGGACCTCAGTAAATGATCAAATTACCGTCAAGGCCCCAATTTTACTTGATGCTGGATTGTACCACTTTGAAATAGAAATTTTTGGGATAGATAATGACAGGATTATCTTTGTTCCATCAGAGGCTCCAAAGTTTGATTCTTGGCTTAGCGTTGGAGATATTTTTAATCAAAAAGTTTCAAATAAAGATCAATCCTACGATGTATCTGTTACATCGTATTATGATAAAATAAACAATTTTAATTATAACCAAGAAACAAAAGCAATCTCTTTTTCAATGCCATTTAACTGGGATACATCACGACTAGAAAAACAAAATGTCTTTGTTCATGAAGAAATCCATTTTCCAACTTCATTTAAAGAATTTTCTCAAGCTGCAACTTACAAAGCAAGTGTAAATGGATTTCCAGTCACTGGAAGAATGTTAATTGCAGATCCATATTCAATGGAAAATACACTAATTCTTCATTTCCTATTAAGCAAGGAAAACATTTTGGATATTGCAAAAACTCTAAAATCTGGAACAAAAACAATGGAATTTAGCTTATCTCCAGATGTTGGAGTTATGGCAGATAAAAATTCATTTGATATTAAATTTGATGGTGGAGCATCTGTAAGAATTCAACATCCATCTAACTTAGTTACAGGCGAAAAAATACCATTTGAGATTACCTTTTTTGATAAAGATAACAAGCTACTAAAATTTGTTAGGTATGGTTATAGAATTGATGATTCCCAAGGAAACACAGTTTTTGAATCACAAAATGTAGATCCAAATACATTTGGTACGCTTCTAACTGAAGGTATTGACAAACCAGAATTTGAGTTCAAATCTTCTGGAGAATACAAGATGACTGTGGCAATTTTTAGTCATGGATTGGACAATTTGCAAACCTACGCAGGAATATCTAGTACTTTATTTGATATAGAAACAGGTTCAAACATCAATACCGAAACTACAGTAATTCCTGGGTGGATTAAAAATAATGCTGGATGGTGGGCAGATGGCAAAATTGGAGATAATGACTTTGTTCAAGGAATTCAATTTTTAATTAAAGAAGGAATCATGAAGATCAAGTCATAGGTTTTTAAATTAATTTTGTATAGTGTTACCAATGAAAGATATCAATGATATTATGCCAAAAATTCCAAATCTGAGATGGGGGGCTTTGATGAACAAAGCACCAACTAACGAAAAAGTAAAAGAAATGAATAAAATTTTTCCAGATAATGGAAAATGGCACACTGTTTATGAAGAAAAAGATCAAATTACTATTGATGGAAAACAAATTTGGAAAAAAGATCCAAAAAAATGGACATGATTTTTATCTTTTCTATCAATAGAGAGAACCAACATGTGTCCTAATGCATAGAATATTTTTGAGTAATTTAGCCTAGATTTTTAAATACAACAAGGAAATAAAGATAGATTTGAAAACTTTTTTTTCATACATACTAATTTTATTGGTAATTTTTGCACTGCCCACATTAACTATTGAAAATATTTATGGTCACGGCGTTGGAAGTGAAATATTTCCTCCAATACCATTGAATGGAAAATCGATAAGTTTAGAGGCTTCATCATCTACAAAAAATTCAAATGATAATCAACAAATTACCATTTCTCTAATTGATTTTGATTCCAAAATAACTCTAAGAAATGTTACTTTTCTAATAAAATCTGGTCATGGGGACCAGTTTCTCTTTGAAAAAGAATTTGAAAGTGATAATGGATCCATTGTGCTTAATTTCATATCAGAAAATACTGAAACAATTCAGATTCAAGAAGAAAATCAAAAGGGATTTTTTGATTCATTATTTGGACTTCATACTAAAATGATTAATGTCAAAGGTCCAAAACTAAGTGACGGAGGACTCTACAAGCTTGACATTAGCATTCTTACGGTTGATGACTATTCAAATAAATTAGATAAACCATTAATTTACAATGCAGGAATTTCAATCCCTCAAACATCAAACCATGAAATCAATGATGCAAATTTTGGAATTCAAAACATTAAAACTATTACATATTACGATGAAATTAGCAATTTCAAATATGACTCAAAACACAAAGAAATTACTTTTTCAATGCCTTTTGAATGGAGTCCAAGTAACATCAATCAAACATCCATAATTCATGAAGAAGTAGCAATTTCAAAAACATTTGGAGATTTATTGGTATCTGGTTTCTCCACATACGTAAACGGAGTCAAGTTATCTGACAGCATTATAACAATTGACGATTTTTTTTCCGACGAAAGAATAATTCATTTGATTATAGATAAAAATGAATTATGGACTGTTTTTAATAATGATCCAAATCAACATGGGATAAATTTTCTAATTAAACCAAATTCTGATAAAACTCAATTAAGCTCCGTAACTGAGAATGGTCAATTTCGAATTATTGCATCATGGGAGCCTCAAGTTTTACAATCAAACTCCAAAGCAACAATAAATTTTGATATTACTGATATTTTTCTAAAAAATAGACCAATAGCAGTAAATTATGATTTTTCAATGACTCAAAATGATAGGGTTATTTTTCAAGAACACGGATTTAGTACAGACTCCAAAGAAGAGCACAACATAGCAGAATTCACAATCCCAAAAGATGTAACTGGAATTGTATATCTAAACTTCAAAAATCTTGGAGATAACGAACTTGCAAAAACTTCAATTCCAATTGTAATTAATCGTATAATACATGAAAACAATGATATTTCAATACCCGAATGGATACGAAACAATGCAGGCTGGTGGTCAGAAGGGCAAATTGATGATAATACATTCATTCAAGGAATAGAATTTCTTATAAAAAATGATATTATTGTTATTCCAAAAACTCAACAATCATCTTCAGATGTAAAAGAAATTCCATCATGGATACGAAACAATGCATCTTGGTGGTCTGAAAGTCAAATTGATGATCAAACTTTTGTTCAAGGACTACAATTTTTAATTCAAAAAGGAATTCTTCGCATATGATCCATACAAAAATAAAAAATTCATCAGTCAGATTATCTTTAAAATAGATATAATTTTAAAACAAGAAACGTATAGGTTAATAATTGAAGATTAAAGATCATCATTACTTGAAAGAGCACCATCCAAATTTGATGACATCAATTCATTCTGGTTTGTTAAAATCACAAATTCAATTATTGATAATTATTTTTGTTTTTTCAACATTAATAATCCCCCAATTAGCATTTGCTGAAGTTTTCATAGTTCCACATGAATATGTGGGGTATTTTGATTCAAATGGAATTTACACTGTTGTTGGTAATATCAAAAACGAAAACGAATTTGCAGTAATTCCCACAATTTCAGTTTCTGTAATTGATTATTCCAAAACATTTTCCAAAACAATACACCATGTTCCACTTACTCCTGGTGAGCAAATCCCGTTTAAAATAAAATTTCCTGAAGTTTTGGGAAATACCCCCATTTTAATGCCTGCTGAGTTGACACTTGAAAAAACCAAAAAAGATGCGACACCGATTAAAGTTCTCTATGATAAAACTTTGATAAAATTCAAAGATGGTCATCTTACAGGCAGGATACAAAACACTGGAAACAGCACCATCTTTTTCCCCAAAGTCTATGCCGTAATACACGGATATGAAAAAGTACTAGATGTTGTTCAAAATATTGAATTAATTAACAAAATTGATCCTGGAGAAATAGTCAATTTTTCTATGTATAGGGATCCTTCAATCACTGATGAAGTTTCTTTCTATAGCTGTTTTGCACCTGTAGATACTACCGTAATTCCTATAACTGCAAAGAAAAATGGCGGTGATTTTGATTTTCGATATGATTCTGGTGCTTGGTATTCAGCACCAAAATTCAATGAGGAAGGAACAATTTTGACCATGCGTGGATACAATAGTTATCCTCTTGAGACCTACGCAAACTTTGAGTTTCAACCAATTTCTGGTAAAGAAAAATTCAATGTAACTCTAAATGACAAACCTATAAAATTTATTCAAAGTGAAGATGAGATTGGATTTTGGCATGTTGCATTTATTGTAGAGCCAACATCGCAAGGAATCTTGAAAATTAGTGGTTTTGAGAAAGGTCTACCGCCTGAAACTCCTAAAGTTCCACAATGGATAAAGACTAATGCAAATTGGTGGTCAACAAATAAAATTTCAGATTCAGAATTTCTTAAAGGAATACGCTTCTTGTTTGACAAGGCAATTGTTTTTGTCCCGGCAAAAGATCTTTCTCCAGAATCGAATTGGAAAGTTCCATCATGGATTAAAACAACAGCTGGTTGGTGGTCCGAAGAAAAGATTTCAGATGACGATTTTCTAAATTTGATTGAAAATCTAGTCAAGCGAAAAATAATTATAATTTAATTTACATGATAAATCTTATTATACAAACTTCAATTAATCTTGATATCTAATGTTTCCATTAAGAGATGAAAATCCACATCCTCCAGGATTCAAACCATATGTAACTTATTCACTAATTGCAATTAACGTTCTAGTGTTTTTTATTGAAGTTGTTTATACGGGACAATTAATAGAATTTACAAATCAAAATTCTTTTTCATTATTATATAATTGGGGTGCTGTTCCAAACTGCGTTACTGGAGGATCTGTCTTAAACGTAGATTTTGGTGCAGGCCCTCTAAATGTTTCATGCCCTGATTCACCATATGTTTCTCTTTTGAGTTCTATTTTCTTGCATGGTGGTGCGATGCATCTTGGTGGTAACATGTTATTTTTGTGGATATTTGGTGATAACATTGAGCTAAAATTTGGAAGAATGAAATACCTTGGAATTTATCTGCTATGGGGAATTATTGCAGGTTTAACTCACATATTTGGTGATCCAACTAGTGCAATTCCTGCAGTAGGCGCATCAGGTGCAATATCTGGAGTACTTGGTGCATATCTTGTAATGTTCCCCAAAGCTAGAATTCAAACTGCGATGATGATGGGATTCATGATGAGAATGATGTATATTCAAGCAAGATGGTTCTTACCATTTTGGTTTGTATTCCAAAATTTACTGCCGCTTTTCATAGGGGGATTTGGTGTTGCAGGAGGCGGTGTTGCATATCTTGCTCATATTGGCGGATTTATAGCTGGACTTGCTACAGGTTATCTATACAAGAAAACACATAGTTCAGAATTCACTTATGGAACAAGATATGGGTACAAGGCATAACTAGTCAATACTTTAAAGAATAAATCAACGAAACTTTCTCAAACAAATCATGCCATTGATTACAGTCTCAATGTACCCAGGAAGAACTCAACAACAAAAAGACGAATATGCAAAAGCGATCACAAAATCAGCAGTAGAGATTCTTAAAACAAAAGAAACGCACGTCATTGTAGTTTTTGAGGATAATCCAAAAGAAAATTGGTTTCTAGCAGGAAACCAACTTTAATTATTTTTAAAAAGAAATACTAGAATAATTCCACCCAAATCAGAGTTAGTGTACATACATTATGATCGGTAACATAGTTTACATCCAATTTTCATAATAACAGTTGGCACATTTAGTATTTGTACAACTTTATCCTTTTATTCTCATTAATAATTATAAATTTTATGAAAGTTGCAGTTGTACAGTTCAAAGCTTCAACTAACAAAGAAATTAATTTAAAAAAAATTATAAACTATATCTCAAAAGCGGCAGAAAATAATGCAACACTAGTTGCATTTCCAGAATTTATGATGTTTTACACAAATTCATCACAAACATCAAAACAACTAGCAGATTTGGCTGAAACAATTGGGGGAAATTTTGTAAACACTATTGCAAATACTGCAAAAGAAAATCACATCCAGGTTGTAGGTTCGTTTTACGAAAAAAGTAGAAAAAAAAATCGAGTATATGACACTTCATTTGTAATTGATAAATCAGGCAAAGTGATCTCCACATATAGAAAAATTCATCTTTATGACGCATTAGGATTCAGGGAATCAGATAAAATGACATCTGGCTCAAAAATTGCAAAACCTGTGAAAACTTCAATTGGAAAAATAGGCATGATGATTTGTTATGATTTAAGATTTCCAGAGATGTCAAGATCATTAGCTGTTGCAGGTTCTGAGATTTTGATTGCTCCATCAGCATGGGTAAAAGGGAACATGAAAGAAGAACATTGGATAACAATTAACAAAACAAGAGCTATTGAAAATGGATGCTATGTAATTGCGCCTGATCAAGTAGGAAATATTTATTGTGGAAGGAGTGTTGTAGTTGATCCTTATGGAAAAATTCTACTTGACATGAAAAAGAAACAGGGAATTAGATATGTTGACATTGATTTAAAAAAAGTAAAACAAATTCGCAAAATCCTACCATTACTAAAAAATAGACGAGCAGATACCTATCTACTTTAAAGGCTTAGCTTTTCTACTGTCGCAATTAAAATTGGCACATTGTTTTGTCCATTTTTGATTTCTTGAATAACGAAAAATCACCATTGGCCACTTGCAGACATCACAGGCCATCTTTGTTGCTCTAAGCCTTGCTTTTTGTAAAAGGGGAGACGAAGCTTTGCAACCTCCATAAAAATTTGAGCAGCCCATGAATCTCTTTCTTGTAGTTCTGGATCTAATCACCATTAGCTGGCCCAATTTACATTCTGGACATTCCACTAGTCCATTTTTCGGAGAATTTGTTCCTAGAATCATATATTTTTTGTCCTTGGATGACCAGGAAAGATACCCATTACTATCCAAATATTGAATTATTTCTTTTTTGAAAATGTTGGTATTTGATTTTGATGCTTTTACAATATGTCTTGCTTCTGTCTGGATAGTCTGCAACTCAATTTTTTTTGGTGACATTTCTTACAATAAAACTACTAAAACGATTTTTATAGGGAAACTGGTCAGCGACATTAGTGGAAAAGGTTTGTGTTCTTGGTGCTGGCAGTACGAAATATGGAAAATTATCTGATAGTATAGTAGATCTTACTACTCAGGCATCCGTGGCTGCCATAGAAAGCGCAGGAATAGACCCTAAAGATATCAAGGCAGGATACATTTCAAACGTTTTTGGAATTGCTGATAAACAGGTACATCTTGGACCTGTCTTGATGAGTAACTTGGGAATTTCAGATAAACCATCATTATCAATAGAATCAGCTTGTGGAAGTGGCTCCGTAGCATTTAGAGAAGCTTTTGCAAATGTGGCTGCCGGTTTTTATGATTGTCTTGTAGCTACAGGAGTTGAAAAGGTAACTCATACTGGAACTGAGTGGACAACAACTTATTTTTCATATTGCTCAGACTTTTTCTATGAAGGACAAGCTGGTGCATCATTTCCTGGATTGTTTGCATCAATGGCAAGAGCATACTTGACAGAATTTAATGCAACAGAAGAAGACTTTGCTAGAGTTGCAGTAAAGAATCATGAAAATGGACTTTTAAATCCAAAAGCTCATTTGCAAAAAAAGATCACAATTGACGATGTAATGAATTCAGCAGTTGTTGCAAGTC
>JAEMQG010000001.1 GCA_022758935.1 Candidatus Nitrosopumilus sp.
AGGGGTATCGGCACATTGCCTTGATGCAGTAGGGGGTAAGACAAAACCCTGGGGCAATCTCCCTAAAAAGAAAATAATGATATTGGCCTTGTCCGTTTTGGCAGTTGCGTTTTTTATAGGAATCTATTATGCATTAGAGTCGCCGCTCTTGATTCCAATTGGAATTGCTGAAGGGTTTTTTTTGTTTGCATACAATCTTGAGCTCTTTGGTGGAAGGTTCCACAACAATTTTTTTACAGTTATCTCATGGGGAATACTACCTGTCTTTGCAGGGTCTGTAATCCAGACAAACTCTATCACTGGCGTTACTTTGGTTTTAGTTTGCGTTTCTGCTGCAATCACGTATCTTTTGATTACCACGTCAAGAAAATACAAGAGACTAAAAATAGATAAAGTTGATTTAAAGGAAATCAAAAGCAAGGAACTTGTCTTAAAATTCATCTCACTAGGTGTAGTTTCTGCCACAATTATTTTTGTAATTTTGAGAATCTAATTCGTTCTAAATGAAACCCTGTATGTGAAATCTGGAAAATTTTAATTATTTTAAATAATTTAGAAAGTTAATCCTTCTTTAATCATACACGCCAAATCCACTTTAAGTGGATCATAGGTTATTGTGAAATTCAGATTATCTAAAAGTAAATCTATCAAGGAACATTTGTTTTTTGAATATTGGTAATACATGTCAAATGCCTTGTCAAATGAAGTGCATTTGTTAAATTGATTCCAAAAATCATCGCGAATCACAACAAATTCTTGCAAAAAGTGTAATATGGGAACCTCCATTACTGGTGAGCTATTGTATTGTAAAAGTTTGACCAGTATTGTCTCCAGCTCTCTATCTATTTTTGCATCGTGGATCTTTTCATAAACACTAGCTGTCATGGTGTTACGTAAATTCGAATACTTCCCCCCTTTCCAGTTTTTCTCTAAATTTTTCCTTTGCTAGTTCTTTCTTATTTTTCATACACTAATAGTATCATAATCAAATTTAATGCTGATTGTTTGAAAAATGTATTAATGTATAGAAATTTTGAAATAAATGGATAAATTTTAAGGTTTTTAAATTAAATGTGTATTTTTATTTGATTCAATAATCAAGAAAATTTTGAAGTAAGAATACTTTCCAGGTTTAGAAAACAACACAGATGATGATTTGCATTTATCATGTTTTTCATAAATGTTTACTGGTTACCATTACACAATACCTTTATCTTTAATCTTGAGATTTTGCTCTCATTGATTAATGAGAAAATTCAAAAACTTGCCAGCCAAATTTTTAAGATAGATCCTCTAATTCAACATCTTGGCCTGATTGATTTAGAAGGTCACATATTAACAGATCAATCATCCTCATCCTCTGTACCAATTGAACCAGATAATGATCGAATAATGTTTTATTATCAGGTTAGTTTGCGTAGAGGCAGACGTGAGCACTTTAATGATGTCTATGGTGAAGCAGACTACATCCACATTATTAGAAAAAAGATACAACAGATTGTACTTTATTTGCCAATGATTACCATTTACCTTACAGTGGATAAGCGAATGACTCCTGATGGAGTCGGAGAACTAGCTAAAAAAATAAAAAATCTAGATTCAAAACTGCTATCTGATGCAATTCAAAGCACTTTTTATTCATAACACGTGTTTATTGTTGATACAGGTCAAGAATTAAACCCAAAAAATTAGAGTTTATTTAATTGTAATTTATAACGTAGAATTATCAAAAGAACACAAATTCTAAATTAAAAATTCTGCAGCATTGGCACCATCTTGAGTTAGCTTGATCCACCTGTTTCTTCCAATCTTTTCTACTTGGATAAATTTCCATTTTTCTTCTAATGGTTGAATGATGTTTTTATCCAGGCTTGCAAATCTTGCCATAGAGTGATTTTTCTCCATTGCATTTACTGTGATTATTTTGTGCTCTTCTGCTAGTTTTGCCATCTCTTTTTTGGTAATCTTGTTTTTCTTTTCTTTGATAATTTGTAGTGCTACAATCAATTTAGAATCAGGAATCTGGATTGAATAAGGTGGAACGTCTACAATTTCTTTGATTCCCATGGAGAGGGGTTGTTTTGTTTCAAATCCTGGGTACTCTTTTGCCTCTACATAAAATGGATGAATATTGTTTGTTTCATTAAACATCATGCATGCCATCATGGTGCCAATTGCCTGGATTTTGCTGCCTGATGCTAAATTTACATAGATTTCATTTCCCTGCTCTTTTTCTAGGATATTTTTTACTGCCTTGATTATTTTGAATAGGTCTCGTCGGTCATGATACTCTTGAGTGACTTCAATGTCTAGTTTTTCTAGTTGCTTTGTAATTTTTGCAATAAATGGCCCTGCCTTGTCTTCTGTTTTGTTTTCATGCAACAACAGCCAGACCTTGTCTGCTTTTTCTTGCTTTGCAGGTAGTACAATCCTGTCTATTTCATATCCTACGGGGGCGATGTGAACGCGTAATCTCGCAATTTTTGTCATAGTATGTACAGTATGCATACTATTGACATGCTATATAATAATTTCAATCTCCTAGTTAATTCATGAAATCAATTACACTATTGCACAGTCATCAAGTGGGTGAAAAGCCCACTTCCAATTTTTTCCCAAGGATAATTAGAGAGTTTGATGATAAAGATGAACCAATGATTTATGGAGGATAAATGACTGTATCATCTTGCCCTAATTGTACCAGTCCAAATATCTGTCCAATTGCCTATGGCTATCCTGGAGATGAAGAAGAGTATCTAAAACTAGTTGCAGAGAAAAAGATCTTTCCAGGAGGATGTCTAATTGATGATAATAACCCTGTTTGGTATTGTAATAACTGTGGTCACAAGTGGGGAAATTATCGTAACCCTGACAATATAGATTCATTTGATTATGATCAAGGATTCAACATAAACGAGGTTTATGATCAATGAATAACTCTCTGTTTTGGATTTTTACAATTATGCTTGGCTTTGTTAGTCCATTGATCAGTTTTGGATTGATATTTTTACATTATCTTCCAGGAATTTTACATGATTTATCTCAATCCAATTCAAATGAATTTAGTAATAATCTAGATTCAAAATTCAATTATGAAAAATCACAATCATCTCAAATGAATTCATTTTCCAAAGATACTTTGGAGGAATCTAGATAATGTCTGGACAAATTGCAGATTCTAGAAAAAAGAGTCTATCTGAAGCATTTGTCAATTCATTTGGGGGATATCCAATTGGATATGGTCTGGGTATTGTGATTTTGCCGTTATCTGTTGGTTGGATTCAAAAAGACCCTTTTACGGTAAATTTGCTAATTACTTTTATCTATGCTTGAGTCTCTTTTGCTCGAAGTTACTTTTTAAGAAGAATATTTGAAAAACATGGAATTGATGATAATTTTATTAGATTAATAACAAATCAAGTTTTGAAATTTAAAAAGAAAAGATAAAATTAACTTTTAGGAAATGGATTCGATCTCTACAATATAGTATGTTTTTTCAGAAATTATTTTTTCAGCTTTTATTATTTTGATCTGGGAATCATCATTTATTATCAATGGAATTGTTGAAGCAATTTCAGGTTCGCTATCAAATAACGGACTCGGCACAAAATTATTTCTTCCTGGTTCTTCTGGCGCACGAGAAAGATAATCACATATGCCTGCAACCAAGCTATCCAAGTCTCCGATGTATCGTTTTTCATCATTATCTCCAATTTGTCTATAATCTCTATCATCAATATTGGGAGCATAAACAGTTAGTTTCAATATGACCGGAGTTGTAATGCATTTACCTATTCCTCTTTTTGTTCGAGATTCTAATGCTGCCTTTCTTAATTTTATAACTAATGGCGCATCAATTCCACTCCATTGAGATTTTTGTGGTGGTTTACCATCAACTTCAAATACAATTTTATTTTTACCAAAAATTTTGCCAAATATCATTATGAAATATGTCTTGTCTTGAAACAGTTATTCTTTTCGACAATGGTATATTGTCTCAAACATTGTTTATGGAAATACTGAAAAACTAAGTAAGGATAACAAAGTCAACCGAGTTGATAAAAATTCATGAAAAAGATTCAATTAAAATAATCACTTCCAGCGTAACTAATTTTTGCGATTCTCTAGGATACTGCGAATACAAAATTCCATTTCATATAGAGGGAATCAAAGCAAAACCAACTCTTGAAACAATTCAAGGGACTAGGGCTCATATCCAGGAAGAAAAATTTGAAGAAGAGCATTTTGAGTTTGAGCCAATTACTGAAGAGCAATTATCAGACATTTCAACAAACGTTGAATTTAAGCGAGAGAAAATTTTCACAAATTTACTAATTCCATTACAATTCTCTGATGATCAAGTTCTGGTATCTTTACTGGGTAGAACAGATAAAGTATTTAGAAATAATCAAACCCTGGTGGTACAGGATGATAAATTTCCAAACAAACTGGAAAAATATGCTGATAGATTTGAGCCATATCCTAGTCAAATTCTCCAGGCACTGACATATCTAAATTCATTATATTCAGACAAGGGGTATAATGATCCTGAAAGTTGGTTTGAAATACCACATACTGAAAAATCCTGGATTATACAAATTCGTGATAAACACAATGACAACAAGCCATACAAAATATTTCAAGGAATGCAAACAAGAGAAGCGTTAGAATATTTGCATTATAGTATAGATAGATTTGCAAGATTGGTACTGGGAATAGAAGAGTTTGAGCACCACAACTCTGCACAAAAGTGTAGACCATGCAGTTTTGCTCCTCAATGCGAGTTTAGGATAGATACACTCTAGTTTTAATATCAAATTACAATTGAAACTCTATGACTGACATTACATTTCATGGTGGCGTCAAGGATATTGGTGGCAACAAATTTCTAGTTGATAGCAAGGGAACAAAAATTTTCATGGATTTTGGCATGTCTTTCTCACAAGAAGGACAGTTTTTCTCACAATTTCTTGGACCCCGAACATCAAATAGTTTGATTGACATGTTTGATCTTGGAATTTTACCAAAGATCAAGGGGTTGTACAGAAGAGATTATGCTAGGCACATGGATTTTGGTGGAAATGAAGATACTGAAATTGATGCAGTGTTGCTGACTCATGCTCATGTGGACCACTGTGCATACATTCCATATTTGCGTGAAGATATTCCAATTTATTGTTCTGAAGAATCTAAATTAATTATGCAAAACTTTGATGAGACTGGTTCAGAGCAATACCTTACACTAAAGGAAAGATTTCAAGTATATGAAAATAATAAAGGCGAGATTAGTCGAGCCACTGGAGATAAAGTGACCATTCCACGAAAGATCAGAGTCTTTGAGAGTGGAAAACCATTTTCAATTGACTCAATTGATGTAAATCCATTACCCGTAGACCACTCCATTCCTGGAGTTCACGCGTTTATCTTACATACTTCAGATGGTTCAATAGCAAACACTGCAGATTTGCGATTTCATGGAAGACGAGCAGATGATACAGAGAAATTTGTTGAAGCATGTAATGAATCCGATCTGGATTTGCTGTTATGTGAAGGAACTAGAGTGGATAAAACAAATTCATTTACAGAGTTTGATGTTGAAACCAAAGTTGCCGAAATTATAAAAAACACCAAAAATTTGGTGATTTGTGGATATCCAATTAGGGATTTGGATAGACTGCTTTCATTTTACAATGCTGCAAAAAGTACAGGGCGATATCTAGTAGTTGATCTCAAACAAGCATATTTGCTTAAACTATTTGATTTATCTTCTGTTCTAAAGGGAAGATATCCTGGACCACAAGACCCAAACTTGAAGATCTACATTCCTCGTGGTACCTGGGGGTTGATTGACAAGGACTTGACAAAATTCTCTGAGCGTCAATTAATAATGGACTATGCAGGATGGCAGCAAGAATTTTTGGACTATCCGAATGTTGTTGATTATAGAGATGTATTGAAGAATCAAAAAGATTTTGTGTTTTATTGCAGTGACTATAAACTACAAGAATTAATTGATGTAAAACCAAAAGAGGGTTCATCGTATATTCGCTCACTAACTGAGCCATTTGATACAGAAATGGAACTAAAAGAAGAGCAGATAAAAAACTGGTTTGTGCACTTTGGAGTCATTACTAGGGAGCAGGATTGGAATCAAATCCATGTATCTGGCCACGGGGATGGTCTGCAGATAAAAAGAGTAATTGATGGCTCTAATGCTAAAAGATTGATTCCAATTCATACCGTTCATGAGGAATATCACAAAAAGTGGCATAGAAATGTGCAATCAATGAATCAGCACGAATCTGTTAATCTGTAAAAAAATTCCAAGATTTGTTTTTGATATTTGTAATGGCGAACCCACATTTGCCATCGTTTCCATTTCTCCTTCTCAGAAATTATGTTTCGTACTCTGCCCTCTGGATTTGAAACATCGCCAATTCGTGGAATTAAATGAATATGGCAGTGAAATATCGTCTTTCCTGCATCCTTTCCAATATTGATTCCAACGTTAAATCCATGACTGTTTTCTCTCTCTTTAGGTTATTGCGAGTAAAAATTCCATTTCACTAGTGAGAATCAAAGTTAAGCCTTTTGCAGAAACAATCAAAGTAATAATTACTCACAGCCAGGAAGAAAGATTTGAAAAAAAGCATTTTGGTTAACTGTATGGGTACATTGGTCAAAGTTGAACTAATTTTTAAATCGTAAACTCATTAATTATAATTAAGATCAAAGAACTAGCTAACCAAGTTGATTTTTCTAGATCGATTATCCTAAGATTAGATCGCACTATGAAATATTTTTTTCTTTACCCAACTTTGTGTCAATAGGAAATAAATTTTTAATTTATTCTTTTTCAAAAACTATAAAAAAACATACAATTTTTATTTTGCATAAGACAGATGCGGTGTAATTTTGTTGACGTTACATGTTGAAATTCAAGTGAATCATCGTTTCAGTTATGGCAGCAAAGAAAAAAGCAGCAGCAAAAAAATCAGCAACAAAGAAAAAATAATTAAATAAATATATTTTTTATTTTACATTTTTTTTATTTTTTTAAACCCCTAGACAACTCAATCAAATACTCCCCAATCCCCATTTCAAGTCCTCTGATTCTCATCGAAGCCAGCAAGGTTTGCTCTAAAACACCATCAATTATCTTGTAGATTATCTGCCCAAATCTAATCTGGATTAATGGCTTTAAGACCTATTTCTTAATCGCTACAAGGGCACCTAGAACCCCATTGAATATCTTTAATCAAAAAAAAAAGAAAAAAGGAAACTAGTTGCTTCCAATTATGAATACGACATTTGCAGTTGTAGTTACATCTTGATCAGATGAGAATATTGGTGTCGGTGCAACGTCTGCTCTTGCCAGTGTACCATATGCCATATTATACACAGGGCTTGGTGGCATTCCAAAATCAGACAGTGAAACCATCTTTACTCCAATAATCTTGTGATTTAATGGAACTAGAGCGTTCTCTGCTTTCTTTTGTGCATTTTGTATTGCCTCTCCAATCAAGTCATCCTGGATTTGCATTTGCAGTTTTGGTGACAGTGTAAAGTAAACTGAATCTACTCTGTTTGCACCAGCTTCTACTGCACCATCAATAATGTCAGCTGCAGAATCTAGTTGAGTAGTTTTTACAGTTACTGTGTTTGAAACTCTATACCCAACTAATTCCTGTGTCCATCTTTTGGTGAGTGGCTCTTCATATCCCTCATAGACTGGATAAATGTTGAAACTGGCAGTACTAATGTCATCTTCTGCAATTCCAACAGCTTTGATTGCATCAATTATTTGATTCATTGATAAAGAGTTTGCATCAAGTGCATCTTTTGCAGTCTTGTTTTGCATTTCTACACCAAACTGTACAACCAACAAATCCGGTGTTTTTGATATAGTTGCAGTGCCAGTTACACTAATTGTCTTTTCGCTGGCATGAACTGCTGTTGCATTTTGTACCGGTACTTCTTGTGCCGTAACACCCTTGTTCCCAAGATAAAGTGATCCTACTGATGCTAATACGAGCACTGCAAGTGCAATGCTTGTCACAATAGTCAATGTCTTTTTTGGGTTTGTTACTGATGTTTTCATTGTATTTTGTAAAGTAATTTAGAAGATAAGGTTTGATTAAATCTCAATTGAACTGATTGATTCTGATATTAAATACTGTGCCTGACTATCATACATTATGAAATCCTGACGTGTCCAAAATTTTCAATAATTCATTCAATCAAAAAAAAGATGAAAGAATTACAAAGGTGGCACAATATGAAAAGTCAACACAAGTAAATATTTTCTTTTCAGAAAAATAATCTAGCCTTGAAAAAGATCACAAGGATTAACTGCATGTTTTAATTGAGATATCTATTTTCACATCTCCTATTTTAGGTTTATA
>JAEMQG010000123.1 GCA_022758935.1 Candidatus Nitrosopumilus sp.
CCATATGTTCTATGACTTTGACTTTTCCATGGCCTCTAACTCCTCTATATGGTGGACTATCAGTTGCTATTTCAAATCCAAATATTGGATTGTTTTGAATATATGAAATAATTTTTGCCTTTTTTTGTGTTGCACAATAAATTTTTCCATCCAATATTGTGTACCATAAGGACACCACAATAGGAGCACCAGTGAGTGTTATGCAAGCTAGTCTTATTGGAATCTTTGTATCATTAATCATACTTTCAAGTTTTTGACTATCTAATTTTTGTATCATTTTACTTCATACTCATTATACGTTCTGCATAACAATAATCACATGACCAATCTTGATATGTTTTACTACATTTTTCACAGCGGTATGACATACTTGGTGACATGTTGTTTATTTTGATTTCCGATATATTAATAATGCCAAAAATCTAATCTAGTGCTAATTACTAAAAAATTTTTTATTTTTCATAACTTCATTTTACGTTATATGGTATCTGAATTACTAACACAAAATTTCTAAAAAATTAGAATATAAAAAATAAAAATGTATTATTTACTAAAGAAAATTTGTAAATAAAACCAATCCTGTAATCACTGCACCAACCATTACGGCTCCGACGATGGCAAATAATTTTTTACCACTCATTGGTTCTTTGTATTGTCTTTCCTGATTCATGATTTTATTTTGTTTTATTGTATATAAGATCTTGAAAAGATTAAAACTAGTGCTAACTTGAGAAATTTATTGCTTTTTGTTATTTCCATAATATTTTAGATGCTATTTTGTGATCTTATCTTGTGATGTATCTTTGACATCTATTTCAATTTTAATTTCAATATGTTGTTTTTTTGATTTTCAGGATTCTAAAATGTCATTCTACTAATTTTTTCTCCAACCGTTATCTTAGATGATGTATCAAAATCATAAGAAAAATCTGATTCTCATATAATCAAATTTGTACGGAGAATAGTAATTTATGTCAACAAAATTAAGATTCGAAAATCTGAAACTACCTTTGGTTTGTATTGTTATGATTTATTCGAACTGATCCTCTTCTTGGATCGTACTTAAATCCATATTGGCAAATTTTTTATTCTTTGATATCTTTTGAGAAATTTTTTGTATTAATTCAAAATACCCTTTATTTGATTCAGCATATTCTAATTCAAAACCATATGTTTCATAAAATTCTGAGCCCATGAATCTTGTATCCCTTTGTGATATTTTAGGGCTTTAAAATTCAATATCTAGTGCTAATTCAATAATACTGCTGTAGGAAATATTAAAAATTTAGCACTAGGTATCTTCCTTCATTTTTCATATATGTGACATTTATTATATAATTATGAACACATTGCCTCATGTAGTATTTAGTAGAAAAATTGATTTGTTGGATCTATCTAAAAATTTTACAGCTATATTTCAAAAAAATCCTATTTTGATAAAAATATCTACCATCTTTGTTCAGAATAACGGTCTTAGTGCCATTCTTCCTACAATAGTCATTGACAATATGCACCGTGAATTTTTAATTGAAATTTCTACAACGAAATTAAAAACTACCATTCGTTTATACCCCTTAACTGATCCTGATAAAACTGATGGAGTAAAATCATCATTGGCACTATTGACAAAATATCTTTTAGTTGTCTATCCTGATCTTAAAATAACCAAATCTAATATTTTTGATTATATTGATGGCGTGATATCTCGTTGAAAAATTTAATATTTTGTAAAACTAGTATATTGCCACAGCAACAACTTTTTCATATTAGCACGGATATTGCTAATTTTCATCTAATCTTACCGAAATATTTCAAATCATTAAAAATAATTAAAGATGAACCCAATGAAAAGATTGTTCTTGAAAAAATTTCTTTTCTTGGATTTGTTATTCAGGTAAAAACTAGGCATGTAATAATTCCTACAAATATTCATAAAGTTTACATTTTAACTGGACCTTTAAAGGGCACATCATTCATTGAATTCTATAACTCTACTCAAAATGGTACTGAAATTATTATAGATTTAAATATTAAATTCTTTGGAATCTTACAAGTGTTTAATTTTTTGAAAGGGTATGTTGTCAATCAAATGATGATTGTTATGGATGAATTCATATGTTCAGCTGAAAATAAAATTTCTTCCGATGGTTCTAGTCTCATCAGTTAGCACTATATTTGTAATTTGGCACCTGTATAAATAATTTAGAAACAATTTGAATTACGGTGAAATCTATCTGTATAATAGGTGCTGGTGTTGGAGGTTTGACTCTTGCTTCCTTACTTGTCAGAAATAATCATCCAGTAAAAATAATTGAAAAGCATTCAAAACTGGGAGGAAGAACCACATCCATGAAATTTCGTGGTCATATACTAGATAATGGCTTTCACATAATGCCGTTTTACAAAAAATCTGCAATTTTCAGTGTCTTTAAAAAAATTGGCATTCAGAATAGGCTAAAACTCGCAACAGTGGATAAAATTGCATTTTTTTCTAATACTGGATTTCATAAATATCCTAAAGGCATAAGTGATTTATTACAACTTTCACTAATTCCTCTTAAAAGTAGAATCCGTTTATTGAATATTCTTCTTCCCATGGCTTTTACATCTATTAAAAAAACAGAATCTTGGGATGATCTATCTTTAACTGAAATTACAAAAAAACTAGATTCTAATACAAATGCATTTTTTGAAGCAGTGTGCATGCTTGCATTTGCTGATACTGCTGAGCATATATCACTGGGTGAGTTTGCAAGAACTATAATCCGTGCAAATCCTTTCAAAGGAGGAACAAGTGAATTTGCATATCCTGAAGACGGAGGATATGATTCAATATCCAAAATCTTATCTGATTACATCTTAGAAAAAAATGGTGAAATTTATTTAAACAAATCTGTAAAGAAAATTATTATTGAAAATTCTATAGTTACTGGAATTATTACTTCTGATAATGATTTTATTCAATCTGATTGTGTAGTTGTATCTTATCCCGCATATGTGGCGCTCAATGAATTATTTGAAAAAAATATAATTGATGATAAATTTGTTGAAAAAATAAACCGATTAGACAAAAAGACTGCAGTGGTGGAAGTTCATTTTGCATTAAATTCCAAATTAGATTCAAAGCAGATAGTTTTTCCTGTTGGTGATAATTACACTACAAAGGGAATTTTTTTTATTTCTAATATTACTCCATCTGTATCTCCTCCTGGAGAACATCTGATAATCACTGGTACTCCTGTGCATCCCTCAGTGGCAGATGATCCAAAAAAAATCAAAACAATTGTTGATGATATGAAAAAAGAAATCTCATCAATTTATCCTAAATTTACTTCATCACTACTTTGGGAAAGGCCTATGGCATGGAAATTAGTGGAATCTGTAGTTAAAGAACCTGGAATGGTTTGGAAATCAAAAATGCCTCATGAAATACCTGGAATAAAGGGGCTATTTTTTGTTGGAGATTCTACAATAAGTTATGGGATTGGAACCGATTCTGCTGCTCACAGCTCTCTTCTTTGTTATCCTAAAATTATCTCTTATCTTAATGCGTAAAATACCATGCTACCAATACAATCACATGATAATTTGATTATGTATTTTAAGCGATTAACTGTTAAATATTGTAAATATTTGTTAATGTTTTATTTTTTTCTTTATTATGACATAAACAATTCCTGCTGGAATCCCAATTAGAAAAATTAATCCAATAGTTATACTGAGATAATCTTCTAAAAAGATCTTTGTATCAAACCAAGATTTTGGTAACAATGTAAAAAAATCTACAAATGTAAAATCCTCCACAGTACCAACAGCCAAACTGTACTTTCCGTTTGATTGTTGATCATATACTGCAATATAGTATGTTCCATCTTTTGGTATTGTTATTTTCACTTCTTGTCTTTCCCAGTATGTCACCTGCCCAAATGGTTCATAGAACTCTTTAGAAGGGAATTGACCTTGATACGAAAAAACCCACGTTCCTAATTCAGGTGACACCTCAAATGGAACTGTGTCTGATCTATCTATTCCGTTCCCAATTATTACGAGAGTTGGTGCGTAATCAGACAATGCTGAAATTTTTGGAATTACGATACTAGAGTAAAATAAATCTCCGTGTTTTGCTGTAAATTTGTAATATTTTACTTGATTATGTTTGAGGTCTTCATAAATCGCCCAAGATATTTTATGATTCGGTATGTCTAAGGCATTTTTTAACTCCGTATGACTCTCATCATGACTAATCAATTTGTGAGCGTTTGCATCAAGAGGAATAATTATCAACATCGATGTAATTAAAATCAAATTAATGATATGCATGAATTTCTTTTAAATTTGTTCTTATTAAAAAAGAACATCATGTAATTAAATTAGCACTAGTTCTATAGTCTAACCTATTCTTATAAGACATGAAATGAAAATGCAAGTATGAAATATCTAACTCCTTTGAAAATTAAAATCAAAAAACTAGACATTAACGAGAGTTACTTTTTTGGTAAAGTAGAGTTTGAAGAAAATGAATATAAAATAAACATTCAAGGAGAATGGAAAGAAAAATTATTAAAATTACCTTTCAAACTGGGTAATGAAAAAAAAGTTTTGGTAAGATTGACTGGACCAAATGATATTGTAGTAGAAGATTATCTTATGTATCGAGGAATATCAGAATGGGTGGAAATTGATTCTCAATACATCCTTCATTTTGTAGCAGATCATCAAGACAAATTCGATACTCTTGAAATATATCTTGAGGATAATTTGAATTCTATTGATTGAATTTGATGTTGTTTTCCATATTGCAATTGACAAAAAAAGTATATTGTGACTATTTCGTTTATTATTAAGATAATTACCTACTATCTCAATATCATTTGAATATTGTGTTGAATTAGGGATTTAGGAAAAGAAAAAGAATTTAAAATTACGCTGTTCTGAGAATTTTTGGAATTTCATCAAGTGGTATATCTGAAATTACCGTTGCCTCAAATTTTGGTATTTTTTTTGATTGTAACGCAAATCCTCCAATCAATATTGGTATGTTATATTGTTCCTTGATCTTTTTTACTAATCTTTGTCCTGCGGGTATGTTATCTTCTAATGTAATTGAAACCAATATTACATCTGGTTTGTTATTTTCAATAAAACTAAGTATTGATTCTGTTGGCATTGATGTACTCATATTATACACTTTAAATCCCTTTATTGAAAGATATGTTTCCAAAACATCACACCCTAAATGATGTTCTTCACCCACCGGAACACAAAC
>JAEMQG010000096.1 GCA_022758935.1 Candidatus Nitrosopumilus sp.
AGCATTTGTATTTTATCCAGAAAGATGTATTTCTGATGGTGCATGCATCGGTGTATGCCCAACAAAATCAATCTTTTGGATGAGACCAATGAATTACACAGCTGGACAACCAGTACCTCTTCACAAAAACGGTATCTTCATTAAAGGTTGGGCAGAAGACGCTGCCCTATAAGCAGTGTTTTTTAGCACACACTTTTTTCTTATTTTTAATTAAACAATAGATTTTTTCTTTATTTCTTTTGGAAGAATTTTCACAAAGTATTTTAAAAATTCATCAGTCTTATCAAAATAAATTGCTGAAAATTGATTGTTTTCAAAAAACTTTTTCCACGTATTTTCAAAAGTAGGGAACTCTTTAGGATTAAAATTTAATCTTGAAGTTTCATGGTGAGCCGCAGGAAAAATATCTGAAATTTCAAGTGGTATCAATCCTAAATGCGGACTATATTGGCAAACTTGGATAGATTCTATGTCTTTGAATTTTCGTTTCAGTGATGAATATTCATGTGACAAATATGCTGGTTTTGTATTGGATTCCTTTGTTATGATCAAAGTTTTTTTCTTTGTTTTGAAGTTTCTAACTGTTTTATGATAAGATTGAATTTCTGGACGGTATTGATCCTCTTTTTCATAAAGAAAAATTGCCTTTTCTTTGAATTTTGGAGTCGATACTGCAAGATAATCTGAATTTTCAGTTAGAACCTCTATCATTTCAAATAATTTAGGGTGCGCTCTTGCTTTTTTTAGGACGTATTCCCACAATCTTCCTTCGTGAATTGCTTGTTTTACTTTATCCACCTCAACTTTTATTGCATGAAGGTTATGTAGCGCAATCTCGTTAATCTTATCTTGTCCCTCTATCTGGCGCAGTTCATTAGGTGTATACTTTGAACATACCTCGCAATTGCACGGGAATACGGAAATATCTGAAAGATTTCTAGTGCCATCATCCGTAATGTATCTTTCTTGTTTAGCGTATAGCATGTATGAAGCCGAATCAAAAGTATCACAACCTAAAGCAATTGCAAATGGTATAGTTAATGGATGCCCTGCGCCAAAAAGATGCAATGGAATAGAATGTGGCATCTGTCTTTTTGCAGCTATTATCATCTGTGCTAATAATTTGTATTCATATGATTCCATAAATTCTACTGGGCTGCCCAAAGCTAGCATCTTAAAACCCATATCGACTAAACTTTTTGTTGATTTTGCTACAAGATCAAAATGTTCTCCACCTTGAATTGGACCAATCCATATCTGTCCATTATCTTCACTTTCTTCAAGTGTTTTCTTTGAAACTTTGAGAGTGTGATTGACATATGATTCAGCTTTTTTCCATGCAAGTCCATAGCCTGTGGGTTTATCCAGCGGGATTGCAAAATCGGTTAGTATCCCCTTTTCAAAATCTGCCATCTCTGAAGGCAATACTTTGACATCACCGTATTCTAGAACTTGGTATCCTCCAGAATCTGTCATTATGGCTCCATCAAAATCAATAATTTTGTGAATTCCTTGTTTTATAGCTTCATCACCGTAATTGTTTCTAGTGATGTATGCATTAGTAATTACCAAATCAAAACCCATCTCTTTTATTCGCTTAGCTGGAATAGTTTGCTTTACTGGATGAATTACTGGTACAAAAGCTGGCGTTTCTATTTTTCCATGATTGGTGTGGATTACTCCAATTCTTCCAGCCAAGTCGCTTTTCAAAATTTCAAACAAGTGAATACTTGTCAACAGAGGCATTATTTAATCAATAAGCAAAAAATTTTTTCAAATCATTCTGTTTTATTACTAAATCAAGCCAATCCACCTCTTCATTTATTTCCTTTTCGTTGATTATGTCAAGTACTTTATCTGTAATTTCTGAAATACTTTTTCCAGTTACATCTAATTGGAATACCTTTTTTCCGAATTGATTAATTGCATCATATGCAATGACTCCTAAAACCTCACTACCTGCATTCTCTCTAATTTTTTCTTCCGTGTATGCTCTTTCTCTATAAACTGAAATCAAATCATACGGGTTTCTCCGCAAAACAATTACCTTCTTTACTTGGTCTGGCAATAAAACATACGGTGCTAAATGCCCTACAATTAAACTACAACTAGAAATTTTCTCTTTAATTACTTTCTCTAATTCTGCAGTATTGACGTCATTTGTATTTTCACTTTCTTCAAATAATCCTGCATCTTTGGCAATAGTGTTGATGTCGATTACTGATAATTTTAGAATCTCTGAAATTTTCTTTGTTATGGTATGTTTTCCCACCCCTGGATTTCCAGTAATTACTATTGACATATTATCAAATTACCATTACTGAATTAAACAATTTCTGCAATACTAATAAGTACAATAATCTTTTTGTGAGTATTGCAAATTGGCTTATTCGGAAAAGCAAATGTTGGAAAATCCACCTTTTTTTCCGCTGCAACTGAAACTCCTGTCCAAATAGCTAATTTTCCTTTTACAACAATTCATCCAAACATTGGTGTTGCATACGTACAATCTGATTGTGCGTGCAAACATTTTGGAATTGAACATAAAAACCAATTATGTATGAAAGGAACTCGTTTCATACCAGTCAAACTAATTGACGTGGCAGGATTAGTACCAGGAGCTCACGAAGGAAAAGGTTTAGGAAATCAATTTCTTGATGACGCAAGACAAGCTGAAGTTTTGATTCATGTAGTTGATATTGCTGGAACTACGGATATTCAAGGACAGCCAGTTCCAATAGGTACACACGATCCTCTTGAAGATGTTGAATTTGTTCAAGATGAATTTGATCAGTGGTTTGTAGATATACTTCAAAGAGAATGGGATAAACTTACTAAAGAAATAGAGCAAAAAAGAACAAAACTAGTTGATGGCATTGCAAAAAGATTTACTGGTTTGGGGATTAAAGACTATCAAGTGCATGATGTCTTACACAAACTAGATCTAATTGCTAAAAATCCAAAAGAGTGGACCTCATCTGATGTCCAAACTTTTGTGAAAGAACTACGAAAAATCACAAAACCGATAATAATTGCTGCAAATAAGGCGGATCTTTGCAAAGATCTTGATATAATTAAAAAAATTTCAGATACAGTTGTAATTCCATGTAGTGCTGAAACTGAATTGTTGTTGCGAAAGGCATCCAAAGCTGGAATTGTAAATTATACATCTGGAGATAAGCAATTTTCTTTAGTGGATAATACAAAAATCTTGCCCCAACAACAAAAAGCACTTGATTTAGTAAAGATAGTGTTTTCAAAAATCAACTCAACTGGCATTCAAAAAATTTTAAACATCGCCGTATTTGATGTATTGAAATTCATTGTTGTTTTTCCTGTGGAAGATGAAACAAAACTCACAAACAAGGATGGCGATGTTTTACCTGATTCAAAATTGTTACCTAAAAATTCCACTGCAAAAGATTTGGCAGGTCTAATTCATGCTGACATTGCCAAGGGCTTTTTACATGCAATTGATTGTAAAACAAAACAAAGAATTGGCGGTGATCATATACTTAAAAATGGCGATGTTATCAAAATTGTTTCAACATTAAGTAGAGGATAATATGCTTGGACTAGGCATTGAAAGCACAGCTCACACCTTCTCTTGTGCAGTAATAGAAAAAAAAGGAAAACAGGGAAAAATTCTATCTGACATAAGAAAGATTTATCGACCTGCTGAAGGTGAAGGAATTCATCCAAGAGAAGCATCGCGTCATCATGTTGAAAATAGCGCAATCGTGTTATCTGATTGCCTAAAAGAGGCTAAAATAACTATAAAAGATCTTGATATTATTTCATATGCCGCAGGGCCTGGACTTGGTCCTTGTCTTAGAGTAGGCGCAGTAGTGGCAAGATCTTTGGCATCTTATTACAACATTCCTATCTATCCAGTAAACCATGCAATTGGACATATTGAATTAGGAAAATTGCTCACTGGTGCAAAAAATCCATTGGTTCTTCTAGTTTCAGGAGGACATACAATGCTACTTGCATTTCTAAACAAGCAGTGGCGTGTTTTTGGAGAGACTTTGGATATTACATTGGGTCAACTACTTGATCAATTTGGAAGATCAATTGGGTTTGCTTCACCCTGTGGAAAAAACATCGAAGATTTGGCCTCATCTACTAGTAATTATGTTGTACTTCCATATTCTGTAAAAGGAAATGATGTATCGTTTTCAGGATTGCTATCTGCAACTAAATCAATTGCATCAAAAAGTAATTCTGATGCTTGTTTTTCATTACAAGAAACAGCCTTTGCAATGATTAGTGAGACCGTAGAACGAGCTTTATCCTTTACTGGAAAAAAGGAATTGTTAATTGTTGGCGGTGTTGCTGCAAACAAAAGATTATCTGAAATGCTGCAAGCTGTTTGCAAACGACACAGGTGTAAATTTTTTATAGCTCCACAAAGATATGCCGGTGATTGTGGTAGTCAAATATGCTGGACAGGATTATTGGAATCTCAAGTAAAGAAAGGTGTTTCTCTGGAAGAAACCTTTGTTACACAATCATGGAGACTGGACTCTATTAAAATAAATTATTGATTTTTGCAATTCTCTATTGCAGATTCAATATTTTTTAACCAATCTTTTGTATTGAACACTCCAAATTTGTATGTCTGATCACCATCTTTAGTTTTGGATGAGAAACATACTTTTTTCATTAGCCTTCCTTCTTTCCAAGCTTTACTTACATCCTTTAATGAAACATCCATTATTGTATCTCCAAAACGTTTTGAAAAATCCATAATTCTTGATTGAGTTTTATCAAATGCCAACCTTTTATTTGTTAGAGTTAGAATGCCTGGTCCTAATGTATCCTCATTACAATCTTCCTGCTTTAATCTCTTTTCTCCTTCTTCCATGATTTATCTTTCAATCTAATCAGCTTATAATTTTAATGCAAATTATCAAAAAGACAAATCCATCATAACAATGATTGAAACTAATTGAATGTTGTAATTTTAGAAATGGCTTGAAGTAAATAATTCTAAATAAGTGGAGAGAGTGGTGGTGTTTATATAGAAATTAAGAGTAGTCATTATAGATACAAGATGAGTACAACTAAAGTAAAAAAGAGTGAATTGAATCCAGATCTAGAAAAAGTTTTAGAGAATGTAGAATCTGGAAAAGAATCACTTACAAAGTACAAAAATTTTGACGAATATATTAAGCACGCAAAGAAAGTTCTAGAAGACTAATTTTGCGTCAAGTTGAAGCTCGTGATAACATAATCGATAAAAAATTAAAGAAATTCAAATCTGATAAATCAATAATCGATGGTTACTTACGAGCTTTAGAGAATCTGAAAGATGCTCCAGATCCTACAACTGTTGGAGAACGAAAACATGGAAAATACAAATTTTGTTTTGCTATACATATTACAAAAAGTCACAGCTTGATCTATCTCTATTTACGTGAGAAGGATTTAGTCCAGCTGATTGATCTGGATGATCATAAAACATTGTTTGGGAGAGATAATAGATCTTAGAAATAAGTTGAAATTCAGTCTAAAATAAACTCTAAATTATAACAATTTAGTTAGCTATTTAATGAATTGGCAAAATTAGTCTTAAAAATTAATCCGAGATGATTTTGTTGATATGGTGTTTTTACCTGTTAAAATAGATTCTAATATTACTCACCGTTCTCTTTATTGAGAACTGAGTTTGGGATTATTTACTAAAAATCTGACATTTGAGAAATTAAAATTATCCAAATCAAAAATCAATTCAGACAAATTTGCTACGATTACACTTAATCTAAAAAACAATGACAAAAAATTTGATAATATCCTAGTAACTACAAAGACTGATGATCTAAATAATCAATATCTGAAAATAGATAAATCTTCATTTCAACTCCCGTCTTTGGATTTTCCTAATAGAACCACAGGCGACCATAAAATAACGATAACTCCGTACAACATTCCTCTGGGTAAAATGACATTTAAGATCACGCTGGAAGTGTTTGCAAACAATAACTCAAAATCTGTTTTACGAAAAGAGTTCAATCTTACTGTGATAAAAAAAGACTGAAAACAATAAAGCACAGCGGTATCTCTCTTTGGTAGAAAATTATTTTTTTATTCAAGATTATGACCGTACTGAGTTGGAGTTGTTACTTTAATCGATACCTAAAATCTAAGACTTTTCATAAATGCAATAGTACCTGTCAAATCAATCATCTATGATCAAGAATTTTTTGCAATCTTGTTCCCCATTGCACCTACAATAATTTCTATTCCAGTTAAAAGCATCTTGATTGATAACAAACCACTTATCAATACTAGTGACCAATCAGGATATGCAAATGACACTCCGATCACTGGAACAACAGAGACTCCAACTATGATTTTTGGAATTCTAATTGCTTTTGATTTGCCTTTCTGAGTAATTCCTGTTCCAACAAATCCGGCCCCCTGAATAATTATAAATAAAATAATGAGTGAAATTGAGCTAGTTGATGCATCGGTAAAGAATTTTACAAAAAGTCCGACTGCTATCCCGATAACTCCTATGCTTATATCAACTGATTTTGTAGTTTTAGATTCATCTGTATTTAAAATTCCTTTAAGTATGTTGACAATACCAATTACTAATACAGCTATTCCAGGATACATGACGAAAAATGGTGATGGATTTGTTATGTTGAAAAAACGATAGCCTGAAAAAGCAATAAGAGTTCCTCCGATAATGTTTTTAATAATTTTTAACTTTTGAGATTTCTGAATCAAAACTCTTAACTTTTTTAGATTTCCTGCGCGTTAAATAAATTTGACGATGAAAGTGAAAAATCTACCAATACTTGACAAATAATTTTAAAATATCTGAATAGCAGAGTAGGGTGGAGCATACTCTAAAGAAAAGATAGAATAAAGGTAGTAGATTATCCAATTACGAAAGATTGAATATGTTCGCCAAATCGATGTTTTTTGCAATAGTTTTAGTTTTGGCCGTTTCATCAGTTTATTCTGTTTATGCACAAAATAATGTGGGAAATATAATTGACAAAAAAGATCTTGTAGATAGACTTTTTGAGCTTGATAACGAATTGAATCCAACCATTACAGCAACATTGACTGGCCTTTCACTCACAGGTGCATCGTTTCTAATGAGTGTTGCACGAGGTGCTAGCGATAGTGAGGCAATTCAAATTCATCTGACAAAAAAATATTTCATCAAAGCTTTCTTTATGTTTCTCCTTTGTACTATAATCTTGTTTGTCTTTGATTTTATTGAAATACTAGATCAAAAAACTACTCTTTTGTATACTCTTCTGGATGTAATCGTAACATTTGCACTTTTTGGAATTGGTGTTTATTCTCTTGTAATGGCGGCAAAACATCTATACTCCACATATGGTAAGTAAATAATCTAGTCATAATTTATCATGTAATGGAACCATTCTCATAACAAATTAGGACATGTTACACATAATATGATGATAATTATCATGGTTTAGTTTCTTTTAATAATTTTGTAAGTTGAGTAAAACCGTCATCTTACAGAAAAGTATGGTAAACTAAATGGTAATAATCATCAAGTCGTTACTTTAGAAAACACAGTCAAGCTTTATGATGTTGTAAGTGGCTTTTGATTTGGTGGTATCCACCATGAATAACTGGACCAAATTATTTTTGCAAATTCATTCATGTTACTGTTTGTCATTCTCATATTTTGATGCAGCATATTCAAAACTATCTCTATATGTCTAGTCTGATCTGAATATCTATTTCTTACACCATTACTCCATGCATCAAACATGTCCTGAAATTCTGACTGTGTATCTATCTTCAAACCCAACTTTGCCAGAAATTTTTGTTGAGAATCAGTAGATACTTTTGCAACATTACCACAAAATTTTATCTGCTCTAGATACAAATTGCAAAATAATTCAAAACGTCTTATGACTGTCTTTTCTACTTGTTTTTGAAAATTATCTAAATGACTGTTATATGTAGAAAACTCTGGTATGTTGACTTGTGATTTTTCATAATTTGTTTTTAATTCTGCGATCTCTTCGGTTCTTATTGTTTCATGTATTGATGTCATTTACATTCTAGTCATGTTATTGTATAAGAACTAGTGACACATTCTCATGAATGAAAGTCAGCACATCATCATGTTTTAGATTTTGTAACTGATAATCTCTGTCCAATAATTCCTGAGATGACGCTGGCATTGATCATGTGATGGCTCTATAAAGTAATTTGAATCAGCCAAACGATATGTTTGGTTGAATCAAGTTCATGCTATACACCGCAATTTTCTGCCTAAAAAATTACCTCAGTAATATTTGAGATATTTTTCTAAATGGAATCACACTTTATGAGCAAATTTGTGCTAGATTTATTATCTCATTATGTAATGTTGTACGTCATAATTTGTTGAAAGTTTTTAGTAAGTCTTAATTCCTCTATTCACTCATAGTTTTTTGAGCC